>NZ_CAMPHH010000001.1 GCF_946885855.1 uncultured Actinotalea sp.
GTGCCGTGGGACCTGCTCGCCGAGCTCACGGTTCTCCTCCACGACGGAGTCGATGTCGGGCGCGTCGAGGATCGCCAGGCCGCGCGGGACGTCGACGTGGGGGACCAGGCGCAGCGCTCGGCCCTGGGCGTCCCGGCCGGTCACCCTCGGCAGCGTCGGCAGGACCCGGTCCGTGGCGAACCACGCGGTGTCGTCCGGGTGGTGCACCATGACCGGCGAGCGCGTCGTGGGCCGGAGCACGCCGGCCGCCGTGACCTCGCTGCCGACGAGGCTGTTCACGAGCGTCGACTTGCCGGCGCCCGTCGAGCCGCCGACGACGGCCAGCAGCGGCGCGCCCATCTGCCGGACACGGGGCAGGAGGTAGTCGTCGAGGTGCTCGACCAGGCGCCGGGCCGTGCGCCGGTCCTGGTCCGCGCCCGGCAGGTCCAGCGGGAGCCGGGCGTCCTGCACCACGGTGCGCAGCGCCGTCAGCGCCGAGAGCAGGCGCTCGGTCGCCTCCGCGTCACCGGTCACGCCGCCTCCTCGTCCTCCGTGCCCGCCGGATCCCGGCCCGTCCCGGCCGCGGACGGCGTGCACGCGTCTCCGCCCGGACGGTCCGGGTCCCGCGCTTCTTTTTTTTATACGACACTGGTCGGGCCCCGCCGCCCGACGACCGCCGGGGGGCGGGCCCGCGCCGTGGCGCGGACCGGCCCCGACGCCGCGGCGCGAGCCGCGGGTCCGCCGCGTCAGTCGCGCGTGAGCTTCCGGTACGTCACGCGGTGCGGACGTGCCGCCTCGACGCCGAGGCGCTCGACCTTGTTCTGCTCGTAGGCCTCGAAGTTCCCCTCGAACCAGTACCAGGCCGCCGGGTTCTCGTCCGTGCCCTCGTAGGCGAGGATGTGCGTCGCGACGCGGTCGAGGAACCACCGGTCGTGCGAGACGACGACGGCGCAACCGGGGAACTCCTCGAGGGCGTTCTCCAGGGAGCCGAGGGTCTCCACGTCGAGGTCGTTGGTCGGCTCGTCGAGCAGCAGCACGTTGCCGCCCTGCTTGAGGGTGAGCGCGAGGTTGAGGCGGTTGCGCTCGCCGCCGGACAGCACGCCCGCGGGCTTCTGCTGGTCCGGTCCCTTGAAGCCGAACGACGCGACGTAGGCGCGCGACGGCATCTCGAGGTTGCCGACCTTGATGTAGTCCAGGCCGTCCGAGACGACCTCCCACAGCGTCTTCTTCGGGTCGATCCCGCCGCGGCTCTGGTCGACGTAGGACAGCTGGACCGTCTCGCCGATCTTGAGGTTGCCGTCGTCGAGCGGCTCGAGCCCGACGATCGTCTTGAACAGCGTGGTCTTGCCGACGCCGTTGGGGCCGATGACGCCGACGATGCCGTTGCGCGGCAGGGAGAAGGACAGCCCGTCGATGAGCGTCCGGTCGCCGAAGCCCTTGCGCAGCTTCTCCGCCTCGATGACGACGCTGCCCAGGCGCGGGCCGGCCGGGATCTGGATCTCCTCGAAGTCCAGCTTCCGCGTCCGCTCCGCCTCGGCCGCCATCTCCTCGTACCGCGCCAGACGCGCGCGGGACTTGGTCTGCCGCGCCTTGGCGGAGGACCGCACCCACTCCAGCTCGTCCTTGAGGCGCTTGGCGAGCTTGGCGTCCTTCTTTCCCTGGACCTCCAGACGGGCCTGCTTCTTCTCCAGGTAGGTGGAGTAGTTGCCCTCGTACGGGTAGAGGCGACCGCGGTCGACCTCGGCGATCCACTGGGCGACGTGGTCGAGGAAGTACCGGTCGTGGGTGACCGCGATGACGGCGCCGGGGTACTGGGACAGGTGCTGCTCGAGCCACAGGACGCTCTCCGCGTCGAGGTGGTTGGTCGGCTCGTCGAGCAGCAGGAGGTCGGGCTTCTCCAGCAGCAGCTTGCACAGCGCGACACGGCGGCGCTCGCCTCCGGACAGGACGGAGACGTCCGCGTCCGGCGGCGGGCAGCGCAGCGCGTCCATCGCCTGCTCGAGCTGGGCGTCGAGGTCCCAGGCGTTCGCGTGGTCCAGCGCCTCCTGGAGCTCCCCCATCTCCGCCAGGAGCGCGTCGAAGTCCGCGTCCGGCTGCGCCATGAGCTCGGAGATCTCGTTGAAGCGGTCGAGCTTGCCCTTGATCTCTGCGACGCCCTCCTCGACGTTGCCGAGGACCGTCTTCTCCTCGTTCAGCGGCGGCTCCTGCAGGAGGATGCCGACCGTGTACCCCGGCGAGAGGCGTGCCTCGCCGTTCGACGGCTGGTCGAGGCCGGCCATGATCTTGAGGATCGTGGACTTCCCGGCGCCGTTCGGTCCGACGACACCGATCTTCGCTCCCGGGTAGAAGCTCATGGTGACGTCGTCGAGGATCACCTTGTCCCCGTGCGCCTTGCGCGCCTTGTACATGGTGTAGATGAACTCAGCCACGGCTCCGGTTCGCTCCAGTCGGTGGTGGTGGGTGGTCAGGGGCGGGCCCGCCGGTGGTCGCCGGCGTCACGCGTCGACTCGGGCCGCGCGCGCCGCGCGGGTCGACACGCGGCACGGATGGGGCCGGGCGCCTGCGCCGCCGACGGGCCTGCTGCCGACCGCCCAGCCTACGGCGTCCCGACGCCGACCGGCTCCCGTCCCGCCGCGAGCGCCGACCCGTCCGCGTCCCCGGCAACCTCCGGGTCGTCGTGCTCCTCGGCGAACTCGTCGGACGGACCCGGGCTGCGCCCACCGTCCGTGGCCCACGGGTCCTCCTCGGGACCGCCACCACCGGCACCGGAGCGACCCGGGCCGGACGCGCCGCCGTCCGCCCCTGCCTCGGCGGAGGCGCGCTCGGCCGCCACGTTGACCGTCCGGGTGAAGACGGCGCGCCCCCGGGTGAGGTCGTGGCCGAGAGCCGTGACGTCGAGCACGAGCGAGGTCCGCGGGCCGGTCTCGCCCTGCCACTCCTCGGTCCGCAGGCGGCCGGTCACGAGGACCGGGTCCCCCTTGCGGATGGACGAGCCGACATTGAGGGCGACGTCACGGAACGCCTTGACGGTGATCCACTCGGTGCGACCGTCGGTCCACGCCCCCGCCCGGGAGTCGAACCACCGCGGCGTCGTCGCGACACGGAAGCTCGTGTAGGGCACCCCGTCCCCGCTGATCTCCCGCGGCGTCGTCGCGGCCCAGCCCACGACGGTCACGGTCAGTCCGTTGCTGCTCATCCGGCACCTCCTGCTCTGCCGGGCCGGTCCGTCCGGCCCTGCGGGGAGGCTGTCGTCGTCGGTCGAGGAACCGCCGGCGGGGACCGACCCGGCTGGGGAGGCGGGGTGCCGCGCCGGTCCTGTGGACCACGGCCGCGGTCACCCCGGGCTTCCGCGGGCGCAGCGCCCGGCAGACCCGGCGGGTCAGCCGGGCGTGCCGGCCGGCTGCGAACCAGCCGGGCCCCCGTCAGGAGCGGGCGCTGCCAGGTGGCCGGCCGGCCTGCCGGTCGCCGCCCGCCGCACGACCCGGTGGTCCCCGTGCACGCCCCGCGCCGGGGCGACCAGCGCCTCGTCGACGACCCCGCCGAGGGCCTGCTGCACCTCGGCGAGGAACCGCTCCGCCCGGGCGCTCCGCGCGCGGTGCGCGGCCGACCGCGCCTGGACCGCCACCCCGACACCGGCGAGGAGGGCGAGGGCGCCCGTCCCCGCCACGGCGAGGGCCGCCACCGTGGCCCCGGGCACCACGAGCCCGATCACGACGGCTGCCACCACGAGGACCGCACCGACGACCCCGAGCCCGAGAGCCACCTGCCTCCGGCGCCGCGCACCGGCCAGGTCGACCGGTGACACGTCCACGGCGGCGACCGCCCGATCCACCTCCTCCCGCAGGCCCACCGCGGTGGGCAGGGCCGCGTCGACCGCGTCACGCCAGCGCGGCGGAAGACCCTCGGCCGCCTGCTCGAGCCACGACCGACGCACGACGGCGACGCGCTCCTCGTCGGCCGGGACGAGCTCCGGGACGCCTCCCGCGCGCACGGTCCGCGCCGCGGCGTCGGCGCCCACGAGCCGCACCAGCTCGTCGACCGTGACGTCGCGCGGCAGGTTCTGCGGCTCGCCGTCACCGACCGTGGCCGCGAGCGCGCGGGCGGCGTCGCCGAGCTCGGCCTCGGCCCGCCGCTCGGCCTGCCCCCGCCCTGCGACCGCGCGCGCGATCGCGGCACGGAGGACGGGCACCCCGTCGCCGGTCGTGGCGGACGCCGCGTGGACCGGGATGTCGCCGAGGCCGTCCTCGCGCAGGAGGCGCGCGACATCGGTGAGGAGGGCACCCTGCGCCTCGACCGGCACGGTGTCCACCTGGTTGAGCACGACGAGCATCGAGCTCTCGTGGCCGGCGAGGTGCCGCAGGTACCCGGTGTGCAGGGCGTCGTCGGCGTACTTCTGCGGGTCGACGACCCACACGAGGAGGTCGACCATCGGCAGGAGCCGGTCCACGACGGCACGGTGCTCCACGGCGACCGAGTCGTGGTCCGGGAGGTCGAGCAGCACCAGGCCCCGCAGGTCGGCCTGGGTGTCTCCGTCGAGCGCGCTCTCCCGCTCGATGCGGTGGTCCCGCTCCACGCCGAGCCAGTCCAGGAGCGGGTCGGCCCCGCCCCACGTGCAGGCCGTGACGGCGGACGTGGTGGGCCGTCGGGCGCCGACGTCGGCGAACCGCAGCCCGGAGAGGGCGTTGAAGAGGCTCGACTTGCCCGACCCGGTCCCACCGACCAGCGCGACGACCGTGTGCTCGACACCCAGGGCGAGTCGCTCCCGCACCGCGGTCAGCGCGGTGCGGGCGCCGTCGACCGCGTCCTCCGGCAGCCGGTCCCCGCCGCGCTGCAGGGCGGCCTCGAGGTCGTCCACGCGCCGCAGCAGGCCACGGCTGCGCGGGCCGACGGCGTCCCGGTCCGGCAGGGTCGGCGGCGAGCCGCCGGTCGGCGTCGAGCCCCCGGTCGGCACCGTGGCCCCGGTCGCGGCGGACGGCTCGGTCATGTCAGCCCCTTCAGGACGGCCAGTCGCAGCCGCAGGCGGGACGCGGCGTCGTCGGCGAGGTCCGGGGCGGCGAGCACCGCCCGGGCCGGGTCGCCGCCCGTGCGCGCCTGCGCGCGGACCCGGGCGGCCAGGTCGTCCTGGAGCCGGCGGACCGCGCTCTGGGTCACCTCGGGCCCGAGCAGCCGGGTCAGCAGCACGCCCGCCGCACCGAGGCCCGCCCCCGCGGCGGCCAGGAGCGTGCCGGCACCCGGCTCGCCCACGCCCTTGACGAGGCGGTCCACCGCGCCGGCCTCCTTGCGCCCCCGGGACCGCAGCTCCGCCGGCACCGCGGCAGCGAGGTCGAGCCAGGCGGCGGCGTCCGCGGCGCCGTGGGTGGCCGGCACGTCCGTGGGCCCGACGGCGTCGAGGAGTCCCGGCACCCCGGGGGCCTCCGACGCCTCGAGCGCCGCGACCACGCCGTCCTGCGCGTGCCGCCGCGCCGCGGTCAGCAGCACGGTCGCGGACGTCAGCAGCTCCGCGCGCAGCTCCGCGAGTGCCTCGGCCCGCGCCTCGAGCCCCCGTCGCGTCCACCGGCCGGCAAGGGGTCCGTGGGCGCCGGCAGCGGCGGCCCACCGGGCACGGACCGGGCCGTCCGCGAGACCGCCGCCGCGCACCGCGAGCTCGGCCCGCTGCGCGGGTGCCTCGACCGCCTCCTCGACGACGCGCTCCAGGGCGGCCCGCGCGTCGACCTGGGCCTGGACGGCCTCCGCGAGCTCGTCGACCCACGGCCGCAGCGCCTTGAGTGTGCCCCGCTGGGTGCGCAGGATCACGGACCGGGCGCGGTCGGAGCCGGCCACGACCGCGAGCCAGCGCCGGACAGGGGCCACGGCCCGGTCGTCGAGCAGCCCCTGGTGCGGACCCTGGTCGGGCACGACGAAGAGCGGCACGGTCGTCATGCCCCGCTCCCGCAGCCGCTGCAGGAGGTCCGTCCGCACCGTCGCCAGCGCGTCCGCGGGCACCCGGTTGAGGACCATGGCCATCGAGGTCCCCCGCTCGGCCGCCTGGGCCAGCGCCTGCCAGGGCACCGCGTCGCCGTAGCGCGCGGCGGTCGTGACGAACACCCACAGGTCCGCGGCGTCCAGCAGACGGTGGGCGACGGTCCGGTTCGAGGCGAGGAGGGAGTCCAGGTCCGGTGCGTCGACCAGGGCGATGCCGCGCGGCACCTCCGGCCGGGTCACCACGTCGACGTCCGCCAGGAGCGGGTGTCGCGCGAGGAGCTCGGCGTCGGCGGGGTGGTGCGCGAGGACCGGCCGCCGCGTCGTCGGGCGGAGGACCCCGGCCGGCGAGACCTCCTCCCCCACGACCGAGTTGAGGAGCGTCGACTTCCCGGCGCCCGTGCTCCCCGCGACGACGACGACGGCGGGGGCGGAGAGCTCGCGCAGCCGCGGCAGCAACTGGTCGTCGAGCTGCGCGAGCAGCTCGACGCGCCGCTCCTCCGCCCGCTCGGCGCCGGCGAGACGGAGGACGAACCGGGTGCGGTCCAGGTCCCGGCGCAGGTCGGCGATCGCGTCGAGGAGGTAGTCGCTCGCACGCGGCCGCGGCGCGTCGTCGTCCGAGCCCGCAGCGGGAGGTGGGGCGGCACCGCCGCGCCCGGCCCGGACGGACGGCGCCGGGGTGGGGCGGTCGACGTCAGCGGGCACGACCCAATCCTCCCGTGTGCCGGGGTGTGGACCAAACGCGCGCGCCGGTGCGCCACGCCCCCGGATCCGCAGGTCCTGGCCGCATCCCCGGTCCCGACGCCCGGAGCGGTGCCGGCCTGCGCGGCGGGCACGACGGGGCCCCACTACGCTGGGACGGCCCGCCGGGCCCCGCCCCCGTAGCTCAGTGGATAGAGCATCGGACTTCTAATCCGCAGGTCGCAGGTTCGAATCCTGCCGGGGGCGCGCCACCCGGTCCGCGCCCCGCCGACCCGGCCCGTCCGCCTGAACCACTCCGGCGGGACGGCCGCGGCCGAGGAGGGAACCGGGCACGCCGCCTCAGCCGGGCACCGTCGCGGCGGCGGCGCGGCCGGCCCGTCTCCGGTCGACGGCCACGACGACCCCGAGCACCGCGACCGCGAGCGCCATGGAGGCCACGACGTCGGTGACGAAGTGGTAGCCGAGATAGAGCCTGCTGAGCGCCACGAGCACGACCCCGCCGGCGACCAGGGCCAGCCCACCCACCAGCCAGGTCCAGCTCGGCCGCGGCGCCCACAGCAGGTAGGCGACGACGAGCAGGAAGGTCGCGGTGCCGATGGTGTGCCCCGACGGGAAGGAGTAGGTCGTCTCCGCGCCCGGGACGAGCATCGTGTCCACGGGCGGCCGGGGCCGTGCGATGACGGCCTTGAGCGTCACGGACACCAGTGTGGACAGGAGCATGGCGCCCGCCAGCAGACCCGCCTGCCACCAGCTCCGGCCGAACCGGCCCCACACGAGGGCGGCGACGACCACGACGATCGGCAGGACCACCGGGCCTGTCACCGCCGACACCGCCTCGAGGAACACGGTCAGCGCATCGCTCCGCGCCCCCGCGAGCCCGTCGAGCACCGGGTCGTCCAGCGCCGCGAGGTCGTCACCCTCCTGGACGGCGTCGAAGACGGCGAGGAAGCCGGCCAGCCCGAGCACGACGAGCGCGAGACCCACACCGACGGCGACCTTCGCGCGGCGGTCGTCCACCCAGGCCCAGGCGGCCCGACCGCCGGTGCTCGCGCGGTCGAGCAGACCACCGCGTCCCGCGCCCGCGCGAGCAGGCGGCGGCACGGGATCCCCGGCAGGTCGCCCGGCGGGGCCCGCGGTCGCGGCGGCGGAGGTCTCGTCGTGATCGGCCATCGCCTCAGGCTCCCAGGGCCGTGCGCCTCCCGCACGACGACGTCCCCGGCCGGCACAGGGCTCCGAGGGACGTCGGGAGGAGAGCGGCCGGGAAAAAGACGTGCCGGCGCTGCGGCGGCCCTGCTTCAGTGTTCCCACCGCGGTGAACGGACCTGGCCCGTCCTTCCAGCCCGTCCCTTCCCACGTCCGGAGCACCACCATGCACCCTTCCCTCGACCACGAGCTGGCCGCGCGCGAGCAGCAGCGGCGGCTCGCGCAGGAGCTGCACCGTCACGAGCTCGCCCTGCGGGCCCGGGACCGTGCCACCCGGCCGACGACCCGGCGCGCCGCCCCGCGACGCGCCTCGGCCGTCCGGTCCGCCCTGGGCCGCACCGTCCGTGCGACCCGTCGTCCCTCCGCCCCCGCCGGGGCACCCGCCCAGCGGCCGGCCGCCATCGCGCGGCCGGCCGCTGACGGCCACGCGCTGGCCGCCTGATCACGTCCCGCCCCCAGGACCACGATCGATCTCCGCTCAGCCGTGACGCCGTACAGTGACGCCGTGAGCCCAGCGAGCCAACCCAACGACAAGATCGTGTGGATCGACTGCGAGATGACAGGCCTCGACCTGTCCCGCGACGCCCTCGTCGAGGTCGCGGCGGTCGTCACCGACTCCGAGCTCACCGTCCTCGGCGAGGGTGTCGACGTCGTCATCGCCCCGCCAGCGGAGGCGCTGGAGCAGATGGACCCGTTCGTGCGGGACATGCACACCACGTCGGGCCTCCTGGAGGAGCTGCCCGGGGGGACCTCGCTGGCCGATGCGCAGGACCAGGTCATGGCGTACCTGCGCGAGTGGGTCCCGGAGGCGGGCAAGGCGCCGCTCGCCGGCAACTCCGTCGGGACCGACAAGGCCTTCCTCGACCGGGACATGCCCGGCCTCGTCGGGCACCTGCACTACCGCGTCATCGACGTGTCGTCGATCAAGGAGCTCGCCCGGCGCTGGTACCCCCGCGTCTACTTCGCCTCGCCGGAGAAGAACGGCGGTCACCGCGCCCTCGCCGACATCCTCGAGAGCATCGACGAGCTGCGCTACTACCGCGCCGCGATGCTCGTGCCGCAGCCGGGTCCCGACTCCGCCGCCGCGAAGGAGATCGCCGCCCAGGTCGTCGCCACCTCGGTACGCGCCCCCAGCAACTGACGCGCCGCTCCCCTGCCCCCGACGCGGAGCACCTCGCGGGCGGGGCCCTCACGCGCGGAAGCCGAACGGCCCGGTCGGGACGCTGTCCGACCGGGCCGTTCGTCGTGCATGGGGTGGCTAACGGGACTTGAACCCGCGACCCCC
Organism: uncultured Actinotalea sp.; assembly: GCF_946885855.1. The sequence continues at coordinate 9,128 of NZ_CAMPHH010000001.1, forward strand.
TGGACCACAACCAGGTGCTCTACCAACTGAGCTATAGCCACCACGGACCACCTGCGACGCGCGCGCCGCACCCGTGACCGGGCCGTGGACCGGCGAGAAGTCTACCCGCTCCCGCACGGTGGTCGGGACCGCCCTGGACGTCCGGGACCGCTGCGGGTCGCGCGGTCCCGCCCGACACCGCTCAGCCCCCGGGCACCGGTCAGCCCGCGGCGCGCTCCGCCCGCGCGGCGACCGCGTCGGCCAGCCGCTCGAGCGCGCCGTGGGCGTAGGACGGGAAGAGCGACGGCTCGACCAGCTCGAGCTCCATGAGGACGGGCCGCCCGTCGTCGTCCGAGACGAGGTCGACGCGCGCGTAGAGGAAGGGCACGCCGTCGTCGGACGCGGCGCCGTCGCGGTGGAGGAGGAGGCGGGTCGCCGTCGAGATGACGTCCTGCGCCATCTCGAGCTCCGCGGTCGACGCCTCGACGGCGCTGATCTGCTCCTCCTTGTACATGCCGTCGACGGCGACGTCGGGGCCGTCGAGCATCGCGCCCTTGAGAACGCTGTGGGAGTAGCGGCCGTCGACGAAGACGTGCGCCCGCTCGCCCGCGGTGTCGACGCTGGACAGGTACCGCTGCGCCATGACGGTGCGGCCCTCCGCCAGCAGGCGCCGCGCGTGCGCGATCGCCAGGCCCCGCGACTGCGGGTCGATGGCCGTGTACCGGCCGGTGTCGAGGCTGCCCGCCGAGACGGCCGGCTTGATGACCATCTCGCCGTGCGCCGGGAACCGCGTGTGCAGCGCGCGGGAGGACAGGTGCCGCTCGGGCTCGAGCCACTGGGTCGGCACGATGCGCACCCCCGCGGCCTCGAGCTCGCGCAGGTAGTGCTTGTCGGTGTTCCACGCGATGACCGGCAGCGGGTTCGCGAGCACCGTGCGCCCCGAGACGTCCTCGGCCCAGGCGAGGAACTCCTCCCGGCGCTGCGCGTAGTCCCACGCCGACCGCACGACGACGAGGTCGTAGGCGGACCAGTCCACAGCCGGGTCGTCCCAGACCACCGCGTCGGCCTGCACCCCGCGCTCGGCGAGCGCGGCCAGGAGCGGGGTGTCCTCCGGGTCCAGGTCGGGCAGACGGGAACAGGTCACGAGTCCGATGCGCGTCACGAGGACACCCTAGGCATGCGAGGTGGTCGTCGGTGCACCGAGGAGTGCACATCCGTGCAAATCCCGACCGGGGGCCAGCGGCGGCGATGGCCCGAACGGGTCACGACAGGCGCGGACGGCGTCCCCGCCGTGCCAGGAGCGGGGATCTACGCTTTCATCGGTGCAGGGGTCGGCAGGTCGCGCCGCGACAGGCCGGGCAGCCGGACCGACACGGAGGAACTGGTCGAGGATGATCGAGGCGCTGGGCCGCGAGCACGACGGCGGGTCGTCGGGCATGACGCTGCACGAGGAGCCGGAGCGCTCCGTCGTCGAGGTCTTCGGGGAGGTGGACCTCGCGGTCCGCCAGAACGCGGGACCCCTGTGCCAGGCGGTCGCGGACCGGCGGCTCCCGGTGGTCATCGAGGCGGGCCGTGTGACCTTCGTCGACTCCGCCGGGATGTCGATCCTCGTCCGGCTCGCCCGCGACGCCGAGGCCGGCGGCTATCCGGTCGAGCTCCACCACGCGCCGTGGATGCTCCGCGAGCTGCTGACCATCACCGGGGTCGACCGGCTCCTGCCGTTCGCGGACGAGCCGTCGGACGGCGACGAGGGCGGCACGTCCTGAACCCGTCGCCGGCCCCCGCACCGCCGCCCGAGCCGGCCGACGACTCCCTCGCGTCCGTCCTGGGGCACGCCGTCCGGTCGACGCGGCACCGCCTCGGCCTCACCGTGGAGGCGCTCGCCCAGCGCTCCGGGGTCAGCACCGGCGCGCTGAGCCAGCTCGAGCGGGGGCAGGCGAACCCCTCCCTGCAGACGGTCCAGCGCCTGGCGACGGCTCTCGGCCTGCCGGTCACCCAGCTCCTCGAGGCCGCCCCACCGGCCGACCACCTCGTGGTGCGGGCCGACGCCCGGCCGCGGCTCCCTGCGCCGGGTGACGTGCCCGCGGGCGAGGCGGCGGTCCGCGAGCTCCTCACCCCGGCCGGCGGGCGGCTGCAGGTGATCCGGACCGAGGTCCCTCCCGGGGCGAGCAACGAGTCCGGGCCCTACCGGCACCTGGGTCAGGAGTGCGTCGTCGTCCTCGACGGCCGGCTGACCGTGGGAGTGGGCGGGGAGATCCTCGAGCTCGGCCCCGGCGACGCGATCACGTACGACTGCACCGTCCCGCACTGGTGGGCCAACCGGACGGACGGGATGACCGTCGTGCTCGGCGCGGTGACCCCGCTCGCCTTCTGAGGCGCGACCCTCAGGCCTGACGTGGGCCGCCGGCGGCGCGGAGCGCTCCGGACCGGACGCGCAGCTCCTGGAGCACCTCCACGTCGACGCGCTCGGCGAGGAGGCGGTGCTCCAGGTTCTCCCGGTGGGCCCAGTCCCGCAGGCGGTCCGCCAGGTCGCCACGGCCGAAGCCCGCCGCGCGCAGCAGCACGTCGACCTCGTCGGCCACGTCGCCGGTGAGCGCGACGGCGGAGCCCTCGTCCGGCCCCTCGACGACGAGCCGGTGGAGCTCGAGCAGGCGCCGCAGCTCACCGACCGGGTCGCCCGCGTCGTCGACCCTGAGGTCGACCCGGGCCGGCGTCCGCAGGACGCCCGGGTCCTCCGCGCCGAGGACGAGCAGCGCCGCGCTCTGCCGCCCTCGCCGGTCACCTCCGGCCTCCTCACCGGCGGCGAGCGCGAGCAGGAGGCGCTCGTCGAGGGTCCCCGTCGCGACGGCGAAGGTGTCCGCCATCGCGTGCAGGACCGCCGGTGCGGCCAGGAGGTTGCCGGCGACGGCGTACCCCTCCCGCAGCAGGTGCCCGGCCGCGCCGCTGCAGGCCGGCCCCGTCCAGGCGGCCGCGCCGCCGCCGGTGTCGACCACGGCGAGCTGGCGGCGGTCCCGCCCGGGATCCGCCGAGACCAGCGCCTCGACCACCTCGCCCGCCGGGGAGCCTCCCGCGAGCAGGCCCAGGCCCGCGGCGCGGAAGCGCGTGTTCGTGTGGGCCTGGGTCACCAGCGCCCCGGCGCCGGGAGCGACGCCGGGGACGGTGGCCCCGACGGCCAGGTACCGCGACGCGGTCACCGCGCCGAGCGTGCTGCCGTCCGGGTCCAGCGCCACCAGGGAGTACGTCACCGGCGCCCCCTCCCCCTCACGTCGCCGTCCCGGCCGACGCGCTCGCGACTGTCAACTCTGTGTAACGGTTCGCCCAGGGTCTTGACCACGGACGGTTTGCCTTCGCCATAATGACGGAACTTCATCATATTGATGACGCGGCGTCCAGAGTCGCCCGCGTCGGACCGAGGAGGTCATCCATGAGACGCACCACGAGATGGGTGCCCGTCGTGGCGGCAGCGGCGCTGCTCGCCGCCTGCTCCACCGGGGAGGGCGTCGACCTCGAGGGCGAGGACGGCGCGTCGGGCGAGGAGACGACCGGGACGGAGGGCGGCGAGGACGCCGGAGCCGGCACCCTCGTGGCGGCGATCGCGGGCGAGCCGGACCAGCTCGACCCCCACCGCACGAGCTCCTACTTCTCCTTCCAGGTGCTCGAGAACGTCTTCGACACGCTCGTCGAGCCCGACGAGAACCTCGAGATGCAGCCCGCCCTGGCCGAGTCCTGGGAGGTCAGCGACGACCAGCTGACCTGGACCTTCGACCTGCGGGACGACGTCGTCTGGCACGACGGCTCGCCGTTCACGGCGCAGGACGTCGTCTACTCCTACACCCGGATCATCGACGAGGAGCTCGCCAACGCCTGGCGCTTCGCCGCCGTCACCGAGGTCTCCGCCCCCGACGACGACACGGTCGTCATCGAGGTGTCCGCCCCGACGCCGAACCTGCTGCCGAGCATCGGCGGCTTCAAGGGCATGGCGATCGTGCAGCAGGAGAACGTCGAGAGCGGGGACATCACGACCGCGCCCGTGGGCACGGGACCCTTCTCCCTCGCCGACTACAGCACCGGCGAGTCGATCGAGCTCGTGGCCAACCCCGACTGGTGGGGCGGCGCTCCGGAGGTCGCCGGGGTGACGTTCCGCTTCGTCCCGGAGCCGACGACGGCGATCGCCGAGCTCACCGCGGGCGGCGTGCACTGGACCGACAACGTCCCGCCGCAGCGGGTCGAGCAGCTCTCCGGCGACGACGCCCTGGTCGTGGAGTCGGCGGCGAGCAACGACTACTGGTACCTGGCCGCGAACCAGGCCCGCGAGCCGTTCTCCGACGTGCGGGTCCGGCAGGCGATCTCCTACGCGATCGACCGCGACGCGATCGCCCAGGTCACCCAGTACGGCAACGCCACCGTGAACCAGCTGGCGATCCCCGAGACGAGCGGCTGGTACACGGAGTACGACCGCTACGCGCACGACCCGCAGCGGGCGCAGGAGCTGCTCGCCGAGGCCGGCGTCACCGACCTCGAGATGGACCTCATGGTCACGAGCGAGTACCCGGAGACCGTCACGGCCGCCCAGGTCATCGCCGCCCAGCTCGCCGAGGTCGGGATCACGGTCACCCCGCGGGAGCTCGACTTCGCGACGTGGCTCGCGGAGCAGGGCGAGGGGAGCTACGACCTGCTCATGCTCGGCTGGCTCGGCAACATCGACCCGGACGACTTCTACTACGCCCAGCACCACAGCACCGGGTCCTTCAACTTCCAGGGCTACAGCAACGCAGAGGTGGACGCCCTCCTCGACGAGGCCCGGACGGAGACCGACGACGACGCCCGCAAGGCCCTGTACGACGCGGCCGCGACGCAGATCGCGGACGACGCCAGCTACGTCTACCTCTACAACCCCGACGTCGTGCAGGCGTGGGTGCCCGAGGTGACCGGCTACGTGGCCCGCGGCGACGGCGCCATCCGGTTCCGCGACGTGGGCCTCGCCGACTGATGCTCCGCTTCACCCTCCTGCGGGCAGGGCACGCCGTCGTCGTCCTCCTGGGCGTCACGGTCGTCGTCTTCGCCCTCGTGCACCTGGTGCCCGGGGACCCCGTGCGGGTCGCCCTGGGCACCAGGTTCACGCAGGAGGCCTACGACGCGCTGCGGGCCGCCTCGGGCCTGGACCAGCCCCTGCTGACGCAGTACGTGCAGTACGTGGGCAACGCCGTGACGGGGGACCTGGGGGTGAGCTTCCGCAGCGGGACGCCGGTGACCACGGTGCTGCTCGAACGGCTCCCGGCGACCGTCTCGCTCGCGGCGGCGGCGATGGTGGTGGCGCTGGCCGTCTCCTTCCCCCTGGGGATCTACGCCGCCACGCACCACGGTCGGCTCAGCGACGCCGTCGTCCGCGTGGCGAGCCAGGTGGGCGTGTCCGTCCCGGACTTCTGGCTCGGGATCGTCTTCATCCTCGTGTTCTCGGTGACGCTCGGGTGGCTGCCACCCTCCGGGTACGTCCCGCTCACCGAGGACCCGCTGGGCTGGCTGCAGCGGGTCACGATGCCGGCGCTGGCCGTCGGCCTCGTGTCCGGTGCGATCCTCACGCGGTTCGTCCGCAGCGCGGTCCTGGAGTCGCTCGGCTCCGACCACGCCCGGACGGCCCGCGCGAAGGGTCTGCGCCGTCGGGTCGTGCTGGGCCGCCACGTCGTCCGCAACGCGATGGTGCCGGTGATCACGGTCGTCGGCGTGCAGGCCGCGACCCTGCTGGGCGGGATCATCGTCGTCGAGGTCGTCTTCGCCTGGCCGGGCCTCGGCCGGCTCGTCTTCGACGCCGTCGCGGCGCGCGACTACCCGGTCGTGCAGGGCGCGGTGCTCCTCGTGGCCGCGCTGTTCCTCCTGGTCAGCTTCGTGGTGGACGTGCTCTACGGCCGCATCGACCCGAGGATCTCGGTCCGGTGAGCGCGACGACCCGGCCGTCGTCGGCCCTGCGCCTCCTCCTCGGCAACCCCGTCTCGGCCGCCGGCCTCGGCGTGCTCGCCACCCTCGTCGTGCTGGCCCTGGCCGGCCCGCTCGTCGCGCCCTACGGACCCAACGACGTCGACGTCACCCGCACCCTCCAGCCGCCCAGCGGTGCCCACTGGTTCGGGACGGACGACCTGGGCCGGGACGTGCTCAGCCGGGTGGTGCTCGCCGCCAGGGTGTCGCTGCAGGTCAGCCTCGTCAGCGTGAGCATCGCCCTCGTCGTCGGCGTCCTCCTCGGGCTGCTCGCCGGGTACTTCCGCGGGTGGGCGGACACGGTCGTCATGCGCGTCGTCGACGTCCTGTTCGCCTTCCCGGTCATGCTCCTGGCCATCGCCATCGTGGCGGTCCTGGGCCCGGGCCTCACCACCGCGATGGTCGCCATCGGGGTCGTCTTCGTCCCCGTCTTCGCCCGGGTCACCCGCGCGAGCGTGCTCGGAGTCCGCGAGGAGCCCTACGTGCGGGCCGCCGTCTCCCTCGGCGCCCGCCCGCTGCGCGTCATCCGCACCCACGTGCTCCCGAACGTCACCGCGCCGATCATCGTGCAGGCCTCGCTCAGCCTCGCCTTCGCGATCCTGTCCGAGGCGGCGCTGTCCTTCCTCGGCCTGGGCGTCCAGCCACCGGACCCGTCCTGGGGCCGGATGCTCTTCGACGGCCGGGCGTTCACCGGGGCGTGGTGGATGAGCGTCTTCCCCGGGCTCGCCATCTTCGTCACGGTGCTGGGGTTCAACCTGGTCGGTGACGGTCTGCGGGACGTGCTCGACCCGCGCCAGCGGTCCGTCCTGGAGTCCCGGAGGGGCCGATGAGCAGCACCGTCCCGTCCTCCGCCACCGCGGCGTTCGCGGTCGAGGACCTCCACGTCACGCTCGGGCGCGGCAGCCGCGCCGCACCCGTCGTCCGCGGGGTGTCGTGGTCCGTCGAGCCGGGCCGCACCCTCGGCGTCGTGGGCGAGTCCGGGTCCGGCAAGTCGATGACCGTCCTCGCCGCGACGGGGCTCGTCCCGCCGCCCGCCACGGTGCGCGGCCGTGCGCTGCTGGACGGGACGGACCTGCTGACGCTGCGCGGCCGCGCGCTCGAGCGGGTCCGGGGCAGCCGGCTCGGCTTCGTCTTCCAGGACCCGATGACCTCGCTCAACCCGCTCCTGACGGTGGAGCGGCAGATCACCGAGGGCCTCGAGGAGCACCGCGGGATGACCCGGCGGGCGGCCCGGGGCCGGGCGCGTGAGCTCCTGGACCTCGTGGGCATCCCCGACCCCGACCGGCGCCTGGACACCTACCCCCACCAGATGTCCGGCGGCATGCGCCAACGCGTGATGATCGCGATCGCGCTGGCCTGCGAGCCCGCGGTCCTCGTCGCCGACGAGCCCACGACCGCCCTCGACGTCACCACCCAGGCGCAGATCCTCGACGTCGTCCGCGACCTCCAGGAGCGCATCGGCATGGCGGTCGTCTGGATCAGCCACGACCTCGGCGTCGTCGGCGGCATCGCGGACGAGGTGGTCGTCATGTACAGCGGCCAGGTGGTCGAGCAGGCGCCGGTGCAGACGCTGCACGACGCCCCCGCGCACCCGTACACGCGCGGTCTGCTCGGCGCGCGGCCCCGCCTCGGCCAGGCGCAGACCGAGCTCGTGGCCATCCCCGGCGCGCCGCCGGACCCGCGCGCGCTGCCGCCCGGGTGCGCCTTCCACGACCGCTGCACCGTCCGGGGCGACCCGCGGTGCGCCACGCAGGTGCCCCCGCTCGCCGCCGTCGGGCCCGACCACCTCGCCCGCACCTTCTACCTGGAGGCACGATGAGCGCCCCCGACGACGGCGCCCCGCTGCTGCGGGTGCAGCACCTCACCGTGCGCTTCCCGGCGGCCCGGGAGGGGCGCGCCCGCCGCTGGGTGCACGCCGTCGAGGACGTCTCCCTGGACGTCCCGCGCGGCACGACGCTCGGGCTCGTCGGCGAGTCCGGCTCGGGCAAGTCCACCATCGGCAACGCGCTCACCGGACTGGTGCGGCCGACCGGCGGGTCCGTGCACCTCGACGGTGAGGACGTCCTGGCGGCTCGGGGCGCTCGGGCCCGTGAGCTGCGCCGCCGGGTCGCGATGGTCTTCCAGGACCCGTACGCCTCCCTCGACCCGCGGCGGACGATCAGGGCGACGGTCCGCGAGCCGATGGACGTCCACCGCCGCGGCGGGAGCCGGGGCGCGCGCGACGCCAGGGTCAGCGAGCTTCTCGAGCTCGTCGGGCTGCCCGGCTCGGTCGCGGACCGCTACCCGCACGAGCTGTCGGGCGGGCAGCGGCAGCGCGAGAGCATCGCCCGGGCGCTCGCGGCCGACCCGGACCTCGTCGTGCTCGACGAGGCGACGGCGTCGCTCGACGTCTCCGTCCAGGCGCAGATCATGAACCTGCTCCGGCGCCTCCAGCACGAGCTGGGCCTGACCTACCTCTTCATCTCCCACGACCTCGCCGCCGTGGAGCACATGAGCGACCGCGTCGTGGTGATGTACCTGGGCCGGGTCATGGAGGAGGGCACCCGCGAGGAGCTCTACGCCCGGCCGGGGCACCCGTACACGCAGGCGCTGCTGTCCGCGATCCCGCAGGACGACCCCGCCGTCGAGCGCTCGCGGGAGCGGATCCTCCTGACCGGGGAGCTCCCGAGCCCGCTCGAGCCGCCGTCGGGGTGCGTGTTCCGCACGCGCTGCCCGCTGGCGGTGGAGGCGTGCGCGCACGCGGTCGAGCCCCACGTGCTGGGGGCGGATCACGTCTCGTGGTGCCTGCGCACCGACGAGGCGCTGCGCCGCGACCGGCTCCGGCGCGCCTCGGCCTGAGTGCGGGTCAGGCCGCGGTCCCGGCCCCCTCGCCGGTCTCCCCGGCCGACGCGACGGTCCGGCGCACGGCCCGCAGGAGGCCCTCCGCCGTGGCGCGGCCGACGAGGCGGCCCGCGGCGTCGGTGGCGGGAACGCCGTCGGGCGCGGCGGCGAGCGCCTGGAGGACGACGTCGAGCCGCTCCCCCAGGGCCACCCCCGCGGCGCCGGGCGCCGCCGCGTCGGGCGACGCGCCGGCACCGGCCGGGACCGGCTCGACGTCGGCGGCGGTCAGCTCCGCCACGGACAGCAGGCGCACGGTCGCGCCGGCGCCGACGAGCTCGGCGACCGTCGACGTGCCGGGCCGCGAGAGCAGCGTCACGGCGTCGCAGACCTGCTCGAGGTGCCCGCCCCGGCGGAAGACGGCGATCCGGTCCCCCAGGCGCACGGCCTCGTCCACGTCGTGCGTCACGAACATCACCGTCGTCCCCAGCTCACGCTGGATCCGCCAGAACTCCTGCTGGAGACGGCGCCGCCCCGACGGGTCGACGGCGCCGAAGGGCTCGTCCATGAGCAGCACCGGCGGGTCGGCGGCCAGGGCGCGGGCGACGCCCACCCGCTGGCGCTCCCCGCCGGAGAGCTGGTGGGGGTACCGCTTGGTGTAGGTGTCCGGGTCCAGGCCGACGAGCTCGAGCAGCTCCCCGACCCGGCCGCGCGTGCGGCCGCGGTCCCAGCCGAGCAGCTCGGGGACGGTCGCGACGTTCTCGCCCACCGTCCGGTGCGGGAACAGCCCGACGTCCTGGATGACGTAGCCGATCCGGCGGCGCAGGGCCACGGGGTCGACGGCAGCGACGTCACGACCTTCGACGAGCACCCGCCCCGAGGTCACCTCGACGAGCCGGTTCACCATGCGCAGCGTCGTGGACTTGCCGCACCCGGACGCGCCCACCAGCACCATGAGCTCGTGCTCGCGCACCTCGAGGTCGAGCGCCTGCACCGCGACCGTGCCGTCCGGGTACTCCTTGCGGGCCCGCTCGAACCGGATGACCGGCTCGCCGCCGGGCCGCGCGCCGCCGGCCGCGCCGGCGACCTCGGCTCCGGGGCGCGCCGCGCCGGCTCCAGGGCGCGCCACCCCGTCGTCGGCCGTCGTCACGGGAGAACCGGACCCGGGCTGCTCGCTCATGGACGACGACGCTACCCCGGGCGGACTGGCCCGTCCCTGAGCCGGGGGCGCCCCCTCCGGGCGGCACCTGTAGCGTCGGTCCGGTGTTCGGTGTCACGGGGGGCCTCGCATCGGTCCTTCCCGCCCTCGCCGGTGCGACCGCCGCGACCGGCGGGGAGCCGCCCGGGAACCCGTGGTTCTCCTGGCGCTACGTCGAGAACAACGTCGAGGACATCACCCGCGCCCTGTCCCAGCACGCGACCCTCACTGCCCAGGCGGTCGTGCTCGCCCTGGTCCTCGCACTGCCGCTGGCCGCCCTGGCCCACCGCCGTCCCCGCCTGGCCGGCCCCATCCTCGGCGCGTCCGGCGTGCTCTACACGGTCCCGGCGCTGGCACTCTTCGCGATGATCTACCCGCTGCTGTGGGACCCGCGGACAACCGTCCTCATCGGGCTGGTGATGTACGCCCTCCTCGTCCTCGTCCGCAACGTCCTCGTCGGGCTGCAGGGCGTGGACCGCGGGGTCGTCGAGGCGGCACGCGGAACCGGCTACGGCCCCGTCCGGCTCCTCCTGCGGGTCGAGCTGCCCCTGGCGCTGCCGTCCGTGTTCACCGGGCTGCGGCTGGCGACGGTCAGCACCGTCGCCCTCGTGACCATCGGCATCATCGTCGGCTACGGCGGCCTCGGGCAGCTCCTCTACCGGGGCTTCAACTCCCAGTACCGCGCCGAGATCGCCACCGCCACGGCACTGACCCTCCTCCTCGCGCTCGTCGCGGACCTCCTGCTGCTCGCGCTCGGTCGCGCACTGACGCCCTGGGCACGAGGGCGGCACTGATGCGCGACGACGACGTCCTGGGCGACGCCTTCCGCTGGCTCAACGACCCCCTGGTCTGGCAGGGCCCGACCGGCGTCCTGGGCCGGACCGTCGAGCACCTCGGCATGGCGGGCGCCGCCGTCGGGTTCGCCGCGCTCCTCGCGCTGCCGCTCGGCGTCTGGCTGGGGCACCGCGGCCGGGGTGGCTCGTGGCTCATCCCGCTGACGAACACGACGCTCGCCCTGCCCACGCTCGCCCTGCTCATGATCTTCGCGTCGACCGGTGTCGGCTTCGGCAACCGGCCCACCGTCATCGCGCTCGCCGTCTTCGCGGCCCCGCCCATCCTCGCGAACTCGTGGACGGCGCTGCGCGAGGTGGACCGCTCGGTCCGCGAGGCGGCGCGCGGCATGGGGATGTCGGCCACCCGGTCGCTCCTGCGTGTGGAGCTGCCGCTCGCTCTGCCACTCGTGGCCGCGGGCCTGCGCACCGCGGCGGTCCAGGTCGTGGCGTCCGTCTCCCTCGCCGCGTTCGTCGGCGGGGGCGGCCTGGGGCGGTTCCTCGTCGACGGGTTCGCCACGCGGCGGTACGGCCAGGTGCTCGCAGCCGCGGTGCTCATCGCCGTGCTGTGCCTGGTCGTCGAGGCGGTCCTGGCCGTCGGCCAGCGGCTGCTGACGCCGGTGCCGCTGCGCACGGGGCGGGGGGCGGGGGCCCGGTCGTGACCGGCCGCGCGGTCGCCGACCTGAGAGCGGACCGGGCCCGGACCGTGACGGGGGAACACCTGAACCGCCTTGCCGGTTCCCGTCGCGAGCACCTTCGATGGACGAACACCGGACGACCCGCCACGTGGCGGGCGAGAACGAGGAGATGATCCATGCGCCGACGCCGATCCGCCCTGGCCCCCGTGGGCCTGCTGGCGACCGTCCTGATGGTCACCGCGGCCTGCGGCGACCCCGGGTCCTCCGGTACCACCGCGCCCGAGCCGGCCGAGACCACGACGACCGACGACGGCGCCGCCGGGGACCTCCAGGCGTGCGCGCCCGTCGCCGGTGACGCTCTCGTGGTGCTCGATGACGACCAGGGTCTGCAGACCGTCGACAACATCATCCCGGCCGTCAACGCCGCCGCCGTCGAGGGCGACGAGGCGTTCCTCGGGATCCTCGACGAGGTCTCGGCCGCGCTCGACACGGACCTGCTCATCGGGCTGAACCGCGCGGTCGACGTCGAGCGCCGCACCTCGAGCGAGGTCGCCGCCGAGTTCCTCGCCGAGCAGGGCCTGGACCAGCAGGACCAGGTGGGCGAGGGCCGGGCCGTCGTCGTCGGCGCGGGGAACTTCTCCGAGAGCGCGACGCTCGCCGAGCTGTACGCCGGGGCGCTGGACGCGGCCGGCTACGACGCCAGCACCCAGACCATCGGCAACCGCGAGACGTACCTGCCCGCCCTCCTGGCGGGCGAGCTGACGGTCGTCCCGGAGTACGTGGGCACCCTGACGGAGTTCCTCAACGACACCGAGAACGGGGCCGACGCCGACGCGCTGGCCAGCAGCGACCTCGACGCGACGACCGAGGCCCTGACCGGGCTCGGCGAGGAGGTCGGGCTCGTCTTCGGCACGCCGTCGCCGGCACAGGACCAGAACGCGTTCGCGGTGACCACGGCCTTCGCCGACGAGTACGGCGTCTCCACCCTGAGCGAGCTGGCGCAGACGTGCGGCGAGCTCGTCCTCGGCGGGCCGCCGGAGTGCCCGGAGCGGCCGTTCTGCCAGCCGGGCCTGGAGGACGTGTACGGCCTCGACATCGCGCAGTTCGTCTCCCTCGACCCGGGCGGTCCGCTGACGAAGGCTGCCCTGCAGCAGGGCGAGATCGCGCTCGGCCTCGTCTTCTCCTCGGACGCGGCGCTCGCGACGGAGTGACCCCTGCCTGACGCAGCACCACCAGCACGACGAAGGGCCCCGCCGAGGCGGGGCCCTTCTGCTGTGCGCCATCAGGGACTCGAACCCCGAACCCGCTGATTAAGAGTCAGCTGCTCTGCCAATTGAGCTAATGGCGCGCGGTGCACGAGGTTAGCAGCCTGCACCGGGCGACGCGAAACGGCTCCGGTGTGACGTCGCGCACCGGGCAGCGGCCGCGGCCGGTGCCCGTGCGGGCGCAGGTCCGGACCGTGCACCGGTCAGTGCACCGTCAGTGCGCCGTGGCGTCGGCGGACTCGCCGCCCTCCCACCACGCCACCTCGGGCAGGCCCTCCTCCGAGAGGATCTGCGGCGACGCGGGCCCCTCCGGGATCGCCAGGTCCGCGAGCAGCGCCAGGGGGACGTGCTCGCTGAGGAGGCTCATCACCTCCTGGCTCGCGTCGTGGTCCGCGAGGTCGGCGGCGACGTCCTCGGACGACGCGGGCGTCGGGCTCGCCGTCGGGACGGCAGCGTCCTCGGACGCCTCGGGCGCGCTGTCGTCCACGACCATCATCGATCTCCTCCTCGGTGCCCGGACGCGGCCGGGACGATCTCGCGCGGGGCCCACCCGCACCACAGCACCACTGCACCACTGGAAGAGCACCACCGCAACGGCTGGACCGGTCGACGACCGGCGGGCCGGCGCAGCGTCACCCGACCGCAGGCACGGACCGGACCTGGGATCCCGTCCCTGCTCCGGTCAGGGCCGGCCGACGACGGCTGCCCCCACGACGATCACAGGTACAGACCGGTTCCCGTCCCCGCGGCCTCGGGCTCCGCGACCCCGTGGATGTCGCGCTCGCGCAGGAGCACGTAGTCCAGGCCCTGGAGCTCGACCTCCGCCCGGTCCTCCGGGTCGAACAGCACGCGGTCGCCCACCTCGACCTGCCGGACGTGCGGACCGGCGGCGACGACCTCCGCCCACGCCAGGCGCTTGCCGACGGCCGCCGTGGCCGGGATGACGATGCCGGAGCTGGACAGCCGCTCGGCGGACTCCGCGTCGACGTGGACCAGGACGCGGTCGTGCAGCATCCGGATCGGCAGGCGTCCGTCGCGGCGGGTGCCGGGCGACGACGAGGTGGGTGCAGCGATCACGGGCGAACGGTACTCGACGCCCTAGGCTGGGGGTGTCGTCGGCCGGCCTCCCCGCCCGACCGGCGGCCGCCGGTGCCCACCTGGGTCAACCTCCGGTCCCGGTGCCCCGCGCCCCACTCGTCCGTCGTGTCCCGCCCCGTCGAAGGAGACCCATGGCCCGCCTCGCTCCCGGTGACCTCGCCCCCGACTTCACCCTGCCGACGGCCGACGGCGGCTCTCTCACCCTCTCGGCGCTGCGCGGGCACCGGGTCGTCGTCTTCTTCTTCCCTGCTGCGATGACCCCGGGCTGCACCAAGGAGGCGTGCGACTTCGAGGACTCCTACGCCTCCCTGCAGGCCGCGGGGTACACGGTCGTCGGGATCTCGCCCGACCCGGTCCCCCGGCTCGCGGAGTTCGCCCAGCAGGCCGCCCTCACGTACCCCCTCGCCTCCGACACGGACCGCAGCGTCCTGGCCGCGTGGGGCGCCTACGGGGAGAAGAAGCTCTACGGCAAGACCGTCGAGGGCGTCATCCGCTCGACCGTCGTCGTCGGGGCGGACGGCACGGTCGAGGTCGCGCAGTACAACGTCCGCGCGACGGGCCACGTCGCGAAGCTGCGCCGCGACCTCGGCCTCGACTGAGGCCGTACGCTCGTCCGCGAGCGCGAGTGGCGAAATCGGCAGACGCGCCAGGTTTAGGTCCTGGTGCCCTCGGGCGTGCGGGTTCGACTCCCGCCTCGCGCACCCCGGCCTGCTGCGGGTCGGCCCGTCAGGAGGCCGCCGGTCAGGCGGCCGCCCGGCAGGGCACGACGACGTCGGTCCGCGGCAGCCGGGCCTCGGGGCCGTCGAGGTAGGACTCCCAGGGGGCGTCCCGCACGGCCAGCCCCCGTTCGGCCATCCAGCGGGCGACGGCCGCGTGGGCCGCACCGACCCCGGAGTACGGGCCGACGTGCCGCGCCCGCACGGCCCGGCCGGCCGGGAGCTCGGCCGCTACGACGCGACCCGTGTCGCGGACCGGCGCGGCCGTCGGAAGACCCACCTCGACGTCGAGCCGTCCGTCAGCGACCCGCCCGTACCGGGTGAACGGCGGACCGGCCGGCAGGACGCCCTGGCGGCGCAGGGCCGCCACGACCTCGCCGAGGGCCGTGGCGACGAAGCCCCCGACGTCCTCCGTGCGGATCCCCGCCCTGCGCACGACGGCGGCCGGGCGGGAGGGGAGCTCGACGACCTCGATGTCGTAGTCCATGGCGCCAGTCTGGGAGCTCAGCGGGACCGCGGTGTGGGGCGGAGGTCCTGCCCCGCCCGCCCGGGAATCGTCGGCTGAGAGGCCTCGGCCGCCGCGCGGAACAGGGCGCCGATCACCGTCGTTCGTCAGGTCGACGGCGGACCGCCGTCGTGGTCGCGCCCCGATGGGCGCCCGAGCTGCGAGGTGCACGTGCGCGCTGTGTGGAACGGAACCGTCATCGCCGAGAGCGACGACACGGTCGTCGTCGAGGGCAACCACTACTTCCCGGCCGCGAGCGTCGACGCCACCCTCCTGCGGCCGTCCGACACGCGCACCGTCTGCCCCTGGAAGGGCACGGCGTCGTACTGGACGCTCGAGGTCGACGGCCGCACGAACCGCGACGCGGCCTGGTACTACGCGGAGCCCAAGCCGGAGGCCGCGCACATCCGCGACCGCGTGGCGTTCTGGCGCGGCGTCACCGTCGAGGCCTGACACCGCCGCCCCTCAGGGCTGGGCGGCCTCGCGCTGCGCGGCGAGCTTCGCCCGGACCTCGTCCATGTCGAGGCCGCGCACGGCCGTGAGCACCTGCTCCAGGGCGTCCTGCGGCAGCGCCCCGGGCTGGGCGAAGACCAGGACGCCCTCGCGGAAGGCCATGAGCGTCGGGATGGAGCGGATCTGCGCCGCGCGCGCCAGGCCCTGCTCGGCCTCGGTGTCGACCTTGGCGTGCACCACGTCGGGGTGCTGCTCGGAGGAGCGCTCGAAGACCGGTGCGAACATCCGGCACGGCCCGCACCACTCGGCCCAGAAGTCGACGAGCACGATGTCGTTGCTCGTCACGGCCTGCTCGAAGGTCTGCTCGGTGAGGTCGACGGTCGCCATACGTCCCCTTCGTGGCGTCGTGGTGGTCGCGCGGGGTCCCCGCCCGCTCCAGTGCCAACGCCTCACGGCGGTGGCTATTCCTGGGCAGGTAGCCTCGCCCCCATGACCGAGACGGCCGACTTCCCCGAGCAGCCGACGCCCGACGGCTGGCTGAGCGAACGCGAGCTCGCCGCCGTCCGGGGCCGCCTCCCCCTCGTCTACGTGGACGCCGTCCCCGTGCGCGTCGACGACAGCGGCGACGTCGTCGCCGTGGGCCTGCTCCTGCGGGTGAACGCCTCGGGTGAGATGACCCGGGCCCTGGTCACGGGCCGGGTGCTCTACCACGAGCGGGTGCGTGACGCGCTCGTGCGGCACCTGGAGAAGGACCTCGGGCCGATGGCCCTGCCGCAGATCCCGGCGGCGCCGCAGCCGTTCACGGTCGCGGAGTACTTCCCCACTCCCGGGGTCACGCCCTATCACGACCCCCGCCAGCACGCGGTGTCGCTGGCCTACGTCGTGCCCGTCGCGGGCGACTGCGAGCCGCAGCAGGACGCCCTGGACCTGGCGTGGCTGACGCCCGAGGAGGCGTGCAGCGAGCAGGTCCAGGTCGAGATGACCGGCGGTCAGGGCTACCTGCTGCGTCAGGCGATGGCCCACGTCGGACGGCTGCCGTGAGCCCGACGACGGCGCGCCTGCTCCACGCGCTCGTCGCAGCCGTCTGCTGGGTGTCGCTCGGGATCGACGTCGTCGTCCTGCCGCTGACCGAGCCGGACGAGCCCGCCTCGCTCCTGGGCCGCTACGTCGAGCTGTTCAGCTACTTCACGATCCTGTCGGTGCTCCTCGTCGGCGTCGTCTCCACGCTCCTGGCGCTCGACCCCCGGCGCGACGGGCGGCTGCTGCGCGTGCTGCGGCTCGACGCCCTGGTCTGCATCACCGTGACCGGCGTGGTGTACCACCTGCTGCTGCGGGCGACGCACGAGGTCGAGGGCGTGTACGTCCTCACGAGCTTCCTCGACCACAGCGTCGTGCCCGTGCTGGCGCTGCTCGTGTGGCTGCTCGTCGGCCCGCGGCCGCGGACGGACGCCCGCACGGCCCTGCTGTCGGTCCTGCTGCCGCTGGCCTGGGTGGCCTGGACCTTCGCCCGCGGGTCCGTCGTGGGGACCTACCCGTACCCGTTCCTCGACGTCACGCAGATCGGTGCCGGCGCCGCCGCCGTCAACACGGCCGGGGTCGCCGTCGGCTTCCTCGTCCTCGCCGGCCTGGTCACCGCCGCCGAGCGCGTCCTGCCCGCCGCACCGCGTCAGCCGGAGGCCCCGCCGAGGGCCCCGGCGACGACGGGCGCTAGCGCCCGGAACGCGTGACCCCGGTGGGAGATGGCGTTCTTCTCCTCCGCTGACAGCTCGGCGCAGGTGACCGGCTCCGTCGCCCACGCGGGCTGCTCGTCCGGCACGAGGACCGGGTCGTAGCCGAACCCGTTCGCCCCGCGCGGCGCGCCGGCGAGCCGTCCGCGCAGCACGCCGATCTCGACGTGCTCGCGGCCGTCCGGCGTGACCATCGCCGCGGCGCACGTGAACTGCGCCCCTCGGTGCTCGGGCGGCACGTCGGCCAGCTGGTCCAGGAGGAGCTGCAGGTTCGCGACGTCGTCGCCGTGCGCGCCGGCCCACCGCGCGGAGAAGACGCCGGGCGCGCCGCCGAGGACGTCGACGCACAGACCCGAGTCGTCGGCGAGGGCCACCAGGCCGGTCTGCCGCGCGAGCGCCCGCGCCTTGATCAGCGCGTTCTCGGCGAACGTCACGCCGTCCTCGACGGGCGGCTCCGCCCCGACCTCGGCCGCCCCGACGACGTCCTCGTCGGTCATCCCCGGCACCAGGGGGCCCAGGATGGCCCGCAGCTCGGCGATCTTGTGCCGGTTGTGCGTCGCGAGCACGACCCGCGGTCCGCTCACGCGCCGCCGCCCAGCGGCACGGCGAGGGCCTCCGCCTGCAGCCGCGTGAGCTCGGCCGCACCGGCCACGGCGAGGTCGAGGAGGCGGTCGAGCTCGGTCCGGTCGAACGGCGTCTGCTCCGCGGTGCCCTGCACCTCCACGAACGCCCCGCTGCCCGTCACCACGACGTTCATGTCCGTCTCGGCGCGGACGTCCTCGACGTACGGCAGGTCGAGCACGGGCGTGCCGTCGACGATCCCGACGCTCACCGCCGCGACCGAGTCGCGCAGCACCCTGCGGCCGCCCTTGATCGCACCGTGCGCCTGGCCCCACGCCAGGGCGTCGGCGAGCGCGACGTAGGCGCCCGTGATGGCCGCGGTCCGGGTGCCGCCGTCGGCCTGGAGGACGTCGCAGTCCAGGACCACCGTGTTCTCGCCCAGCGCGGCGACGTCGACGACGGCGCGCAGCGACCGCCCGATGAGGCGGGAGATCTCGTGGGTCCGGCCACCGATGCGGCCGCGGACGGACTCGCGGTCGCTGCGGGTGTCGGTCGACCGGGGCAGCATCGCGTACTCCGCGGTGACCCACCCCTCGCCCGACCCCTTGCGCCAGCGCGGCACGCCCTCGGTGAAGGACGCCGCGCACAGGACGCGGGTGCGGCCGAACTCGACCAGCACGCTGCCCTCGGCCGTGTCCAGCCACCCGCGGGTGAGGCGGACGGGACGGAGCTCGTCGGGACGGCGACCGTCGGGGCGGGAGGCGGCGGCACGGGTGGTGGTCATGACCGCCCACCCTAGTCGCGGCGGGCGCCGCCGCCGGTGGTCAGAGGACGACGACGAGCCCCGGCTCGGCGGTCTGGATCGGGCCGTCGTAGACCTCCGCGGCTTCCGCCGCCGCGCGGCCCGGCTCGTTCCAGGCCGGCACGTGCGTCAGCACGAGCCGCCCCGCGCCGCCGTCGGCCGCCGCCTCGCCCGCACGGCGACCGGTGAGGTGGATCCCGCGGATCGCGTCGTCGCGGCCCTCCACGAACGCCGCCTCCGCCAGGAGCACGTCGGCACCGGCCGCGAGCCGGTCGAGCCCGGCGCAGGCGTCCGTGTCGCCGCTGTAGGCGAGCACGACCCGCCGAGCGGGATCCGCCTCGGACGGGCCCTCGACGCGCACTCCGTAGGCGGGCACAGGGTGCTCGACCGCGACGGGCGTCAGGGTCATGGGCCCCACGCGCACGGGGTGCCCGGGCTGCCACACGTGGACGGCGAGATGCTCCGCCATCGACTCGCCCGGTTCCAGGCCGTACGCCTCCGCCAGCCGGGAGGCCGTCCCGAAGGGGCCGTGCACGGGCAGGGGTCCGTGGCGCCCGGACCCCTGGGGCCGGTACCGGAGGTAGACGTACAGGCCCGACACGTCCGCCACGTGGTCGGGGTGCAGGTGGGACAGGCCGATCGCGTCCAGGTCCGCGGGGTCGCACAGGCGCTGGAGGGGGCCGAGCGCGCCGCTGCCGAGGTCCAGGACGACGTTCCAGGTCCGGCCGGCGTCGTCGTCCGCCTGGACGAGGTAGCACGAGGCCGCGGAGGTGGGGCCGGGGAAGGATCCCGCACAGCCCACGACCGTCAGGCGCACACGACCACCTCCCTCACCGCAGCCCTCATCGCAGCCCTCACCGCAGGGTGCTCGCAGGCTCGACCGCGACCACCTCGGGGCCGAGGAAACGCCGGGCGAGCCGGTCGAACGACGCCGCGTCGCCCGTGGCCAGGAAGCGGTGGCTGGGCGGGCCGTGCGCCGGATCGCGCTGCAGCCCGTGCTCGACGAGGGCCCGGTAGACGTCCTTGGCCGTCTCCTCCGCGCTGGAGACGAGCGTGACGCCCTCCCCCATGACGTAGGAGATGACCCCGGTGAGCAGCGGGTAGTGGGTGCAGCCGAGCACCAGGGTGTCCACGTCGGCGGCCACGACCGGCGCGAGGGCCTCGCGCGCCGCGGCCAGGACCTCCGGGCCGGAGGTGTGGCCGGCCTCGACGAGCCGTACGAACTCCGGGCACGCCTGCGAGGTGAGCCGTAGGTCCGCGGCGACCGCGAAGGCGTCGTCGTAGGCCCGGGAGTCGATCGTCGCGCGCGTCCCGATGACCCCGACCCGCCCGGTCCGGGTGGCCGCGGCCGCGCGCCGGGCGGCCGGGAGGATCACCTCGATCACCGGCAGGCCGCGGCGCTGGGTGTACCGCTCCCGGGCGTCGCGCAGCACCGCGGCGGAGGCGCTGTTGCACGCGATGACGAGCATCTTCACGCCCGCGTCGACGAGGTCGTCCATGACCTCCAGCGCGTGGGCGCGGACGGCGGCGAGCGGCTTGGGCCCGTAGGGGCCGTTGGCGGTGTCGCCGATGTAGAGGACCGACTCGTCGGGGAGCTGGTCGATGATCGCGCGTGCGACGGTCAGCCCGCCGACGCCCGAGTCGAAGATGCCGATCGGCGCGGACGCGTCTGTCACGGGGGCGAGCCTAACGGCGCGGCGCCGGAGGTTCCGTGGCGCCGGTCGCACCGGGGCTGTCGTCCCCGTCACCCTGGGTCGGTCCCTCGTCCCGCTCGACGTCCGGCAGGCCGGCCAGCATGAGTCCGACGAGGGACTCCTGCAGGAGGCTGAGCATGACGTAGACCGTCGCCAGCAGCCGGTGCGCCTGCTCGCGACCGTCCTCGGCCTCGTCGCCGTGGGCCGGCGGCTGCTCGTCGGTGGTGCCCTCGAGCACGAGCCGGTACAGCGCGTCCGCGTCCTCGTCGTCGCGGACGCCGAGCCGCTCGGACGTGACGAGCCGCACGTCGGTCAGCGCCGCGGCGATGCGCGCGGCCTCGCTGGGCACCACGACGAGGTCGGGGCCCGCGGCGTCCACGCACGCCCGCAGCCGCAGGAGCTGGTCCGACTTGGCACGGCGCAGGTCCACCTCGGTGAGCCGGCGGAACTCCGCGGCGACGTCGGGGTCGGGCGACGCGGACGGCAGCAGCCGCAGCAGGGCGGGGTCCGTGGGTTCCGGCAGCGGGACGGTGGCCATCTGGACCGCGCCGAGCGGGTCCTCCTCGCGGCTGCGGGTGCGCTGGGCCGCGCGGGCGCCGACCAGGCCGAGCACGTCGTCGACGACGTCGAGGAGCACCGCGCGCTCCGGCGCCTCCAGACGCGCGACGTAGGCGGCACCCTCGGGGACGAAGGTGCGCATCAGGCGTCCGCCGGCTGCACGGTCGCCCACAGGCCGAACCCGTGCATCGCCTGGACGTCGACCTCCATCTGCTCGCGGTTCCCGCGGGACACCGTCGCCCGCCCCTCCTCGTGCACCTGGAGCATGAGGCGGTGGGCCGTGGCCTGCGAGTAGCCGAAGTACGACCGGAACACCCACGTCACGTAGCTCATGAGGTTGACCGGGTCGTTCCACACGACGGTGGTCCACCCGTCGGCGAGCCGCGCCCCGTCGGTGCGGACGTCCTCGGCGGGCAGCGTGCTCATGGGACCACTGTAGGCAGCGAGGGCGGTGCCGGCCTGCGGGCGGACGGAGGTCGTACGACGCGAGGACCGTTCGGGTGACGCGAGCGCCGGCGCCCGAACGGTGGGACCGGGCCGCCGCCCAATACGGTGGGGCCCATGAGCGCCGAGCCGCCCGCACCGGGGTCCGCACCCTTCGCCGATCCCCCTGCGCCGAGGACACCGGGCCGCTCGACCGCGCTGCTCACGGACCGCTACGAGCTCACGATGCTCCAGGCGGCCCTCGCGGACGGGACGGCGCAGCGGCACTGCGTCTTCGAGGTCTTCTCCCGCCGCCTGCCCGCCGGCCGGAGGTACGGGGTCGTGGCCGGCACGGGCCGCGTCCTGGAGGCGCTCGCCGACTTCCGGTTCACCGACGCGGAGCTGTCCTTCCTCTCGCGGCACCGGGTCGTCGACGCCCCCACCCTGCGCTGGCTCGAGCAGTACCGGTTCGGCGGGACGGTCACCGGGTACGCGGAGGGCGAGGTGTTCCTCCCCGGGTCCCCGGTCCTCGTCGTGGAGGGCACGTTCGCCGAGGCCCTCCTGCTCGAGACCCTCGTGCTGTCCGTCCTCAACTACGACTCGGCCGTCGCGTCGGCGGCGTCGCGCATGACGTCGGCGGCCGTGGACCGCCCCTGTCTCGAGATGGGGTCGCGCCGGGCGCACGAGCAGGCTGCGGTCGCCGCGGCGCGGGCGGCCGTCGTCGCCGGCTTCGCAGGGACCTCCAACCTCGAGGCGGGGCGCCGGTACGGGCTGGCGACGATCGGCACGGCGGCGCACTCGTTCACCCTCCTCCACGACGACGAGCGGGCGGCGTTCCGCGCCCAGGTGGCCGCGCAGGGCGTCGGCACCACGCTCCTGGTCGACACCTACGACGTCCGGCAGGGCGTCGTCAACGCCGTGGAGATCGCCGGTCCGGAGCTCGGCGCCGTGCGTCTGGACTCCGGCGACCTCACCCAGCTCGCGCAGGAGGTCCGGGACCAGCTCGACTCCCTCGGGGCGACCCGCACGCGGATCGTCGTCAGCTCGGACCTGGACGAGCACGCGATCGCCGCGCTGGCCGTGGCGCCCGTGGACTCCTACGGCGTCGGCACGTCCGTCGTCACCGGGTCCGGGGCGCCGACGTGCGGCATGGTCTACAAGCTCGTCGCGCGGGAGAGCGCCGACGGCACGCTGGAGCCCGTCGCGAAGGCGTCCGTCAAGAAGGGCTCGGTCGGTGGACGCAAGGCCGCAGCCCGGCGCCTGGACGGCGACGGCCGCGCCGTCGAAGAGGTCGTCGTGACCGGGCCCGACCAGGCCGTGGCGACGTGGTCGCCGCCCGAGGCGGAGCTGCGGCCGCTCCTCGTGCCGCTGGTCGCGGGCGGTGCGGTGGACACCCGGTGGACCGGGGCCTCCGGCGTGCAGATCGCCGCGGAGCGGCACCGCCGGTCCCGCGCCGAGCTGCCCCGCGGCGCGCGCCGGCTGTCCCACGGCGACCCGGCCGTCCCGACGGTCCACCTGGCGCTGGACTGAGGCCGGCCCCAGGGGCGGCACGGCACGACCCGGTTCGACCCGCCACGGCGCGAGGAGCACCCGGGCACGACGACGCCCGGCCCACCGGTGCGGTGGACCGGGCGTCGGGAGGGTGTCACGCCCTCAGCACGCGGTCAGGGGCTCGGGCGCCCGGGAGGGGCGGCCCGTCGGCCCCTGGGTCAGACCTTGCGTCCGCGGCCGCCGACGAGCCCGAGGATCAGGCTGACCACGAGCACGATGATGCCGAGCCAGATGAGGAACTGGGCCGCCTCGACGGCGATGCCGAACACGAGGAGGACGATGCCGACGATGAGGATGAGGAGCCAGGTGGGCATGGTGTCCCTGCCTTTCGTTCGCGCCCGGTGTGACCGGACTGTGGAGATCGTGCGGACGAATCCGTTGCCCTGAGCGTGGCAGCGCCGCGAACGGTCCGCATCTTGAAAGGGGGGTTGACACCGAACTCGAGCGAAGGCAGGTAGCCGGTGGTACAAGGCGCCGGCGCGGGCGAAGGCCCTGGTGGGCGACCGGGGAGACGCGCCACGGCCGCTCCACCGGACCGGGTGCCCGGCCCACGATGTGGACGCGCCGGCCGCCCTGGGGCCCGCCTGTCGCTCCGACCCGGATCTCCTCAGCGGCGCCCGACGAACCAGTCGCGGACCATCGCGGTGCGGGCCTCGAGCTGCTCGGCCGTGGCGGTGGCGACCTCCGGGCCCCCGCACCGGCGACGCAGCTCCGTGTGCACCGTGCCGTGGGGTTGCCCGCTCCGACGCGCCCACGCGCCGACGAGCGCGTTGAGCTCCTTGCGCAGCTCGGCCAGGCGGCGGTGGTCGACCTTGGGCGCGTCCACCGGCCGGCCGCTGCCCTTGCCCCGCCCCACCTGTTCCGCCTGGCGCTGGCTCAGCAGGGTCCGGACCTGGTCCGCGTCCAGCAGGCCCGGCAGCCCCAGGAAGTCCAGCTCCTCCTCCGAGCCGACGTCCGCGCCCGTGCCGAACTCGCCGCCGTCGAAGAGGACGCGGTCGAAGCTCGCCTGCGCCTCGAGCGCCTGGAAGCTCCCGGCGACGCCGTCGGCCTCGACGGCGTCCGACGCCTTCTCCGCGCGGTTGGCCTCGAGCAGGAGGAGGTCCTCCTCGGCCGGCGCGTCCGGTCCGGTCGGTCGGTCCAGCGCGTGGTCGCGCTCCAGCTCGAGCGTCGCGGCGAGGACGAGCAGCTGCGGGACGCTCGGCAGGAACACCGACGCCGTCTCGCCCCGCTTGCGGACGCGGACGAAGCGGCCGACCGCCTGCGCGAAGAAGAGCGGTGTCGCCGTGGACGTCGCGTAGACGCCGACGGCGAGGCGGGGCACGTCGACGCCCTCGGACACCATGCGGACGGCCACCATCCACCGGGAGTCGCCGGCCGAGAACCCGTCGATCCGGTCGGACGCGCCGTCGTCGTCCGAGAGCACGACGGTCGCCGCCTCGCCCGTGAGCCGCCGCAGGTGGGCGGCGTAGGCCCGCGCATCGGCCTGGTCGGTCGCGATGACGAGGCCGCCGGCGTCCGGCACGGTGCGCCGCACCTCGGACAGACGTCGGTCCGCCGCCGCCAGCACCGAGGGGATCCACTCCCCCTCGGGGTCGAGCGCGGTGCGCCACGCCTGCGCCGTCATGTCCTTGGTCAGCGTCTCCTCGCCGAGGCGCGCGCTGACCTCGTCCCCGGCTCGCGTCCGCCAGCGCATCGAGCCGCTGTAGGACAGGAAGAGGACGGGGCGGACGACGCCGTCGCGCAGCGCGTCGCCGTAGCCGTAGGTGTAGTCCGCGAGCGAGCGGCGGATCCCGTCGGCGTCCGGGGCGTAGTCGACGAACGGGATCGCGGCCGTGTCCGAGCGGAACGGGGTGCCGGTCAGCGCGAGCCGGCGGGCGGCGCCCTCGAACGCCTCCCGCACCGCGTCACCCCAGGACAGCGCGTCACCGCCGTGGTGGATCTCGTCGAGGATGACGAGGGTCGGGGCCGCGGCCGTCCGGGCCGTGTGCAGGGCGGGCTTCGTGGCGACCTGGGCGTAGGTCACGGCCACGCCGTCGAAGTGCGCCCCGTGGCGGCCCTGGGCGTTGCGGAAGTTGGGGTCCAGGTGGATGCCGACGCGGGCGGCCGCGTCCGCCCACTGACGCTTGAGGTGGTCGGTCGGGGCGACGACCGTGACGCGGCGCACCACGCCGCGCTCGAGCAGGTTCGTCGCGATGCGCAGCGCGAAGGTCGTCTTGCCGGCGCCGGGGGTCGCGACCGCGAGGAAGTCCCGCGGCTGCCGGGACTCGTACGCCTCGAGCGCGGCGGCCTGCCAGGCCCGCAGCTTCTGCGCGGTCCCCCAGGGGGCGCGGCCCGGGAAGGCCGGTGGGAGGTGCGTGGCGGCGGCGGTGGACGCGGCGGCAGGACCCTGCTGCGCAGGGGGACCGTGGTGCCGGGCGCCGTGGTGCGGGCGGCTCACCGTCCGCCGGAGCCGGAGCCGGAGCCGGAGTCGCCGGAGCCGCCGTCCTGCGGCTCGCGCAGGCCGTCGTAGATCTCCTTGCAGACCGGGCAGACCGGGAACTTCTTCGGGTCCCGTCCCGGCACCCAGACCTTGCCGCAGAGCGCGACGACGGGGTTCCCGGTCATCGCCGACTCGAGGATCTTCTCCTTGCGCACGTAGTGCGAGAACCGCTCGCGGTCCCCGGGCTCGAGCTCCTCGCGCGCCTCCGTCCGCTCCAGCACGCTCGTCGACGTGCCGTCACCAGGGGGGCCGTACGGGTCCTCGGGTCCGGTGGTCTGGCTCATGCGCGGAAGTCTACGTCGGGGCTCCGACACGCCCGCGGCACGGGCTCACAGGCCCTGCCAGGACGGCTTGCCCGCCCACGCCTCGCGGTAGTAGGCGGCCAGGTGGAGACGGCTCGCCGCGGCCTCGTCCAGCAGCACGGTGACGTGCGGGTGCAGCTGGAGCACGGTGGCCGGCCACAGGGCGCCGACCGGCCCCTCGACCATCTGGTGCACCGCCTCCGCCTTCGCCGCCCCGGTCGCGACGAGCAGCAGGTGGCGGGCCTCGAGGATGGTCCCGAGCCCCTGGGTGAGCACGTGCCGCGGGACGGCATCCGCGTCGCCGCCGAAGAACCGGGCGTTGTCCCGGCGCGTCCGGGCGGTGAGCGTCTTGACCCGGGTCCGGGAGGCCAGCGACGAGCCCGGTTCGTTGAAGGCCAGGTGGCCGTCCGTGCCCACGCCCAGCACCTGCAGGTCCACGCCGCCCGCGGCGCGCAGCGCCGCCTCGTACGCGGCGCACGCCGCCGGGAGGTCCGCCGCACCGCCGTCGGGCGCCTGGACCGCACCCGGGGGGAGGTCGACGCGCTGGACGAGCTCGCGGTCGATGACGGCGCGGTAGCTCTCCGGGTGCCCGGCCGGCAGCCCGACGTACTCGTCCAGGAGGAAGCCGCGCACGCGGGCGAAGGACAGGCCCGCGCGGTGGCGCCGGGCGAGCTCGTCGTACAGGGCGAGGGGGCTCGACCCGGTCGCGAGCCCGAGGACGGCGTCCGGCCTGCGCCGCACCAGGGCCTCCACCGCGTCCGCGGCGAGCTCCGCGAGCCGCTGCGGCGCCTCGATCACGACCTCCACGGCACCCCCAGGAGCTCCTGGGCGGCGAGGGCCGCCCCGACCGGGGCCACGGCGAGCCCCGCGGCGCCGAGGCGCAGCCGGTCCGCGATCCGCAGCGTGGCCAGGAACGGCGACGCCGCGGCCCGGCGCGCGGTCGCGGCGCGGACCGCCTCGAGGAGCGGCCCGCCGACCTGCGCCACCCCGCCGCCCAGGACCACGTGCCGGACGTCCGTCGTCAGCACCAGCACCTGGACGGCGAAGGCGACCGCGTCCGCCAGCTCGTCCCGCACGCGCACGGCACGGGGGTCGCCCACCGCGGCCGCCGCGAAGAGCCGGACGGGACCCGGCACGCCGTCGGCGGCCCAGTCCGCGTCGACCGCGGAACCGGACGCGTACTGCTCGAGGCAGCCGCGCTGACCGCACGGGCAGGCTCGACCGTCGGGGCGGTACGGCACGTGACCGATCTCCCCCGCCGCGCCGACGCTCCCGCGCCGCAGCCGACCGTCCAGCAGCAGCCCGGCGGCCAGCCCGGTGCCCAGCGCGAGGTACGCGAGGTCCTCGCCCAGGCCCAGGGTGCGGGCCGCGCCGAGCGCCGCGACGTTGAGGTCGTTCTCCACGACCACCGGCACGCCGAGCCGCTCGGCGAGGACAGGCCCGACGGGCGCCGCCTCCACGATGCCGAGGTTCACGGCGTGCTGCACGGTGCCCCGGCCGGGGGCCACGACGCCCGGGACACCGGCCCCGACGGCCTCGAGCCGGACCGGCACCCCCGCGTCCCGAGCCTCGGCGAGCAGCGCGGCGACCGCTGCGGCCGCGGAGGCGACCACGCCGTCGGGACCGTGCGCGACGGCGCACCGGCGCTCGGCGACCACCTGGCCGCCGGCCACGAGCACGCCGTGGACCTTGCTGCCGCCGATGTCGAGGCCGGCGACGGCGCCCGGCGCGGCGAGCCCGCCGTCGGGGACGACGACGTCGCCGTCCACGCGCGCACCCATCAGCCCTTCACCGCCCCGGACACGAGCCCGGCGGTCATGCGGTGCTGGACGAGGAGGAAGAACGCGATGACGGGCACGGCGATCAGTGTGGCCCCCGCCATGACGACCCCCCAGTCGGTGGCCCGGTTCGCCTCGACGAGGCCCTGGAGCCACAGCGGCAGCGTGCGCTGCGCGGGGTCGGTCATGACGACGAGCGCCAGCGTGTACTCGTTCCACGCCTGCAGGAACCCGTACACCCCGGAGGCGACCAGCCCCGGCGCCAGCAGCGGGAAGGTGATCCGGAAGAACGCCCCGGTGCGGGACAGGCCGTCGACCGTTGCGGCCTCCTCGAGCTCCAGCGGCACGCCGGAGACGAACCCGCGCAGCATCCAGATGGTGAAGGGCAGGACCGCCGCGACGTAGACGATGGTGAGCCCGAGCACGCGGTTGACCAGGCCCCAGCCGTCGAGCATCTGGTACTGGCTGATGAACAGGCCCTCGGCCGGGATCATCTGCACGACCAGCACGGTCATGATGAAGGACCGCCGCCCCCGGAACCGGAACCGGCTCACCGCCAGCGCCGCGAGGAACGCGAAGAGGATCGCGACGACGACAGTGAGGGCCGTGACCGCCAGGCTCACGCGGAACGCCGCGAAGAACGACGGGTCCGCGAGCACGCGGCGGATGTTCGACAGCGTCCCGTCCAGCGGGACGAACGTCGGGTCCGGCCGGCGCAGGCGGTTGGTCGGCAGGAAGGCGCTGTTGACCATCCAGTAGATCGGGAAGACCCACAGCAGCGCGACGAGGACGGCGAG
>NZ_CAMPHH010000002.1 GCF_946885855.1 uncultured Actinotalea sp.
GGGCGGGGACGAGGTGACGTCGCCGGGAGTCCGTGTCGAGGAGGTCTCCGTGCTCGAACCGGACGGCGAGGGGCAGCGGGTGCTGCTCGTGGCCGCGGTCGGCCCGGTGGGGACCCTCGACGCCGCACCCGCCCGCGGCGTGGTCCTCTCGCTGGTGGGCGACCCCGGCGGGTGGCGCGTCCGCGACGTCAGGGACGCCGGGGAGGTCCGGGACGCTCAGGAGACCCCCGCGGCCCGAACCCGGTGATCATCGGGCGCCGCCCTCGGTCGGGGACCCACGCCGGGGCGGCGCTCGTCCGAGTAGGCCCCCTCAGTCGTCGCGACCGGTCACCCACCGGGCGGCGGCCGCCACGTCGGGGTGACGGAACGTGAAGCCGGAGGCCAGGAGCGCCTCGGGGACGGCGCGCTGGGACGCGAGGATGTCGTCGGCGAACTCCCCGACCGCGACCCGCAGCGCGAGGCGCGGTACCGCCAGGACGGCGGGCCGGTGCAGCTCCCGGGCGACGGCCCGCACGACGTCGCCCTGGGGCCGCGGGTCCGGGCCGACGACGTTGACCGCTCCGGAGACCTCGGCGGTCAGCAGGTGCTCGATCGCCCGGACCTGGTCGACGAGCGTGATCCACGGCCAGAAGTTCCGGCCGGCGCCCAGCGGGCCGCCGACCCCGAGCCGCAGCAGCGGCAGCAGCCGTCCGAAGGAGCCGCCGGAGCGGGACATGACGATCCCGGTGCGCAGGTGGGCGACGCGGATGCCGGCCTCGCGCGCCGCCGTCGTCGACTGCTCCCACGCCTCGACGACGTCGGCCAGGAAGCCCTCTCCACGGGGTGACGCCTCCGTGAGCACCTCGTCCCCGCGGTCGCCGTAGTAGCCGACGGCCGAGCCCTGCAGGAGCACGCGGGGACCGTCGGACGCTTCGGCCAGGGTGCGCGCCAGGAGCGCCGTCGGCCGCGTCCGCGACTGGAGGATCGTGCGGCGGTACGCCTCGGTCCACCGCCGGTCGCCGACGCCGGCACCGCCGAGGTTGACGACCGCGTGCGCGCCGGCGAGGTCACCGGCGTACAGACGGCCCTCGCCGGGGTCCCAGCTGATCTCGTCGGCGGCGCGGGCCGGGCGCCGGACGAGGCGCTGGACCTCGTGGCCGCCGGCCTGGAGGTGCTGGACGAGGGCGGATCCGATGAGGCCGTGGGAACCGGCGACGACGACGCGCATGGCCTCACCTTAGGAGGACGCGCGGCCTCCGCCGCCCCGGCGCGTCGCGGGCCGTGGTCGCCGTCCCAGCCTCCTCACAGCCGAGGGGTCGCACCGCCTGGTGCGACCCCTCGGTCACCTGCTGGCTGCCGGCCGGCGCCGGCGGCCGCTCAGAGGCCGAGCTCGGCCTCGAACGCGCCCTCCTCGATCCGCTTCTTGACCGTCGCGAGGTAGCGCGAGGCGTCCGCGCCGTCGACGAGCCGGTGGTCGTAGGAGAGCGCGAGGTAGCACATCGACCGGATGGCGACGTACTCGTTGCCGAACTCGTCCTTCGTCACGACGGGCCGCTTGACGATGGCGCCGGTGCCGAGGATCGCGGACGTCCCACCCGGGACGATCGGCGTGTCGAACAGCGCACCGCCGGAGCCGGTGTTCGTCACCGTGAACGTCGCGCCGCTCAGCTCGTCCGGGGTCGCCTTGTTGTCCCGCGTGCGGGTCGCCAGGTCGTTGATCTTCCGGGCGATCCCGGCGAGGTTGAGGTCGCCCGCGTCGCGGATGACCGGGACGACCAGCCCGCGCTCGGTGTCGACTGCGATGCCGACGTTCTCGTGCCCGTGGTAGGTGATCTGGTTGCCCTCGAGGACACCGTTGACCTTCGGGTGCGCCTTGAGCGCCTCCGTCGCGGCGAGCACGAAGAAGGGCAGGAACGTGAGGTTCACGCCCTCACGCGCCCGGAAGTCGTCCTTGGCCTGCGACCGCAGCTGGGCGACCCGCGTGACGTCGACCTCGACCACGGTCGTGAGCTGCGCCATCGAGTGCAGGGCCTCGACCATGCGCTCGGCGATGATCTGGCGCAGCCGGCTCGCCTTCTCGGTCGTGCCGCGCAGCGGGGAGACCGCGGGCGGCTCGGCCCGGCGTGCGGGTGCCGCTGCCGGTGCCGACGACGGCGCCGCGGTCGCCTTCTCCCGCTCGGCACGCTCGGCCTCGGCCCGGGCCGCGGCCTCCAGGACGTCCTCCTTGCGGATGCGCCCCCCCACGCCGGTGCCGGTGAGTGCGGACAGGTCGACGCCCTTCTCCGCGGCGAGCTTGCGCACCAGGGGAGTCAGGTAGCCGCCCGAGGTGGGGGCCCCACCGGAGCCGGGGGCCCCGGACGGCTCGGCCGGGACCGTCGACGTCGGGGTCTGCTCGCGGGCGGCGGCCTGGCCGGGCGCCTGCGTCTGCTCCGGCTTCTCCTGGGCCGCCCGGGACGGCTGCGGCGCGCTGACGTCCTCCGCCGGGGCCGACTCGGCCTCGGGGCCGGGGCCGCCGTAGTCGCCGCCCTGCTGCTCGTCGGTGCTCTCCTGCACCGCGTCCTGCGCGGGCGCCTCGGCGGCGGGCTGCTGCTGCTTCGGCTCAGGCTCCTGCGCACCTGCGCCCGAGCCCGAACCGACGCGCGCGAGCACCGCTCCGACCTCGACCGTCTCGTCCTCCTGGACGAGGATCTCGGTCACGGTGCCGGCGTACGGCGACGGGATCTCCGTGTCGACCTTGTCCGTGGAGACCTCGAGCAGCGGCTCGTCGACCTCGACCGGGTCACCGACCTGCTTGAGCCAGCGCGTGACGGTGCCCTCGGTCACGCTCTCGCCGAGCGCGGGCAGCTTCACGTCCTGGGCGTCGCCGCCCTGCCCCTCGCCGCCACCGGCGACCTTCGGCTCCTCCTGCGGCGCGGCGGCCTGCTGCGTCGGCTCGCCCTGCCCGCCCGCCGCGTCGGGCTCCTCGACGGCGCCGCCGGACGCGCTCACCTCGTCCGGCACCTGCGCGGCCTGCTGCTCGTCGGCACTGTCAGCGCCGTCGGACGCCTCGCCCTCGGAGGCCGCGGCGTCGCCGTCGCCCGAGCCGGCGGACTCGCCCGCCTCGCCGATGACGGCCAGCGCGGCGCCCACCTCGACGGTGTCGTCCTCCTGGACGAGGATCTCCAGCAGCGTCCCCGCGAAGGGCGACGGGATCTCGGTGTCGACCTTGTCGGTCGAGACCTCGAGCAGCGGCTCGTCGACCTCGACGGTGTCCCCGACCTGCTTGAGCCAGCGGGTGACGGTGCCTTCGGTGACGCTCTCGCCGAGCGCCGGCATCTGCACGGAGTCAGACATGACCTCGCGCCTCCTTCGGTGGGGTCAGTTGTGGGCGTGGAGGGGCTTGCCGGCCAGGGCCAGGAAGGCCTCGCCCAGCGCTTCGTTCTGCGTCGGGTGCGCGTGGATCAGCGACGCCACGTCCTCCGGGTACGCCTCCCAGTTGACGACGAGCTGGCCCTCGGCGATGAGCTCGCCGACGCGGGCGCCGATCATGTGGACGCCGACGACCGGGCCGTCCTTCTGCCGGATGAGCTTGACGAACCCCGTGGTCGCGAGGATCTGGCTCTTGCCGTTGCCGCCCAGGTTGTACTCCAGCGTCTGCACCTGGTCCTCGCCGTAGGTCTCCTTGGCCTTGGCCTCGGTGAGGCCGACGGAGGCGACCTCCGGCTCGGAGTAGGTGACGCGGGGGATGCCGGACTCGACGATCGGGGCGGGCTTGAGACCCGCGATCTCCTCCGCGACGAAGATGCCCTGCTGGAAGCCGCGGTGCGCCAGCTGCAGGCCGGGGACGATGTCGCCCACCGCGTAGATGTTGCCGACCCCGGTGTGCAGGCGCTCGTTCGTGATGACGAAGCCCCGGTCGAGGGTGACGCCCTGCTCGCCGTAGCCCAGGCCCTCGGTGCGCGGCCCGCGGCCGACGGCGACGAGCATGACCTCCGCGTCGAACGTCTTGCCGTCCTCGAGGGTGACGTGCACGCCGTCGTCGTCCTGCGTGACGCCCTGGAAGCGGACACCCGTGCTGAAGGCGATGCCGCGCTTGCGGAACGCGCGCTCGAACGCCTTGCTGATCGCCGGGTCCTCGTTCGGGACCAGGTTCGGGAGGGCCTCGATGATCGTCACGTCGGCGCCGAAGGACTTCCAGACGCTCGCGAACTCCGAGCCGATGACGCCGCCGCCGAGGATGACGACGGACTTCGGCACGCGGTCGAGCGTGAGCGCCTGGTCCGAGGTCATGACCCGGCCGCCGATCTCCAGGCCCGGCAGGGAGCGGGAGTAGGAGCCGGTCGCGAGCACGACGTGCTTGCCCTGGTAGGGCTGCCCGTCGACCTCGACGGTGTCGGCGCTGACGAGCTTGCCGTAACCCTCGACGTACGTGACGCCGTGCGCCTTCACCAGGCCCTGCAGGCCCTTGTAGAGGCGACCGACCACGCCGTCCTTGTAGGCGTGGACCTTCTCGATGTCGATGCCGTCGAAGGTCGACCGGACGCCGAACCGCTCGCCCTCACGGGCGCCGTCGGCGAGCTCGGCGGCGTGCAGCAGCGCCTTGGTGGGGATGCAGCCCCAGTGCAGGCACGTGCCGCCGAGCTTCTCGGCCTCGATGAGCGCGACGGTCATGCCGAGCTCGGAGGCGCGCAGAGCGGTGGCGTAGCCGCCGCTCCCTCCGCCCAGGACCACGATGTCGAAGACGGGGTGTTCTGCCACGATGCGATGCTCCTCCGGGAGACGGCTGGTGGGACGCTCGGGTCATCTTGTCATCACCTGGTGACGAGCGTGAACCTGAGAGGACCCGCGCCGGGGCGGCAGGCCCTCAGGTCATCCTATGACTGCCCTCGCCGTATCCTGCGGGCATGCCCCTGTTCCGACGACGGCGCGCCGTGCCGGCGGACAGCCCGGCCGCCCCGCCGGACGCGGACGCCCGCCGCGCCACGCGTGCCCACCTCGAGGAGTTCGTGCGCACCCGGGTCGGCGTGGAGGCCTACCTCGAGCCGCCGACGCGGTTCCAGCAGACGACGGTCCTCCTCATCGCCACGACCGGGGAGTGGACGCGCCGCCGCGTGCCCGACGCCCGGGCGGCCCGCGAGCTGGCGAAGGACCTGGGGATCCCGGTCTACGACGTGCAGTTCACGGGGTACCCGCAGCGCATGCGGGACTGGAACAGCCGCCAGCGGGCCCGCGCCCGGGGACGCTGAGCGCCCGCGCCCGGGGACGCCGAGCCGCGCAGGCGCTGAGCGCCGCCGGTCGTGTCAGCGCGACTCGAGCAGCTCCAGCAGCGTGCGCACGGCGACCCCGGTCCCGCCGACGGGCGTGTAGCCGTGCGGGCCCGCCTCGTTGAAGGCGGGCCCCGCGATGTCGAGGTGCGCCCACGGGGTCGACCCGACGAACTCGCGGAGGAAGAGACCCGCGACGAGCATGCCGCCGAACCGGTCGCCGATGTTCGCGATGTCCGCGACGGAGGACTTGAGCGAGGCCCGCAGCTCCTGGGGCAGCGGCATGGGCCAGAACTGCTCGCCCGCGCGCCCGGCGGCGTCGACGACGGCGCCGCGCAGGTCGTCCGTGCCCATGACCGCCGAGACCCGCGTCCCCAGCGCCACGACCTGCGCCCCGGTCAGCGTGGCGACGTCGATCACCGCGTCGGGCTTCTCCTCGCAGGCGGCGACGAGACCGTCGGCCAGGACGAGCCGGCCCTCGGCGTCGGTGTTGAGCACCTCGACGGTCTTGCCGCCGTACTGCGTGATGACGTCGGACGGGCGCTGGGCGGTCCCCGACGGCATGTTCTCCGCGAGGCACAGCCACCCCGTGACCTTCACCGGCAGCTCGAGCGCTGCGGCGGCCAGCACCGTGTGCAGGACGGCGGCGGCGCCGGCCATGTCCGACTTCATCGCCTCCATGCCCTTGGCGGGCTTGATCGAGAGGCCGCCGGAGTCGAAGGTGATGCCCTTGCCGACCAGCGCCACGCTGCGCTGGGCGCGCAGCGGCGAGTAGGTGAGCTTGACCAGGCGGGGCGGCCGGGCCGAGCCCTGGCCGACGGCGATGAGGCCGCCGTAGCCGCCGGCGGCCAGCGCCTTCTCGTCGAGCACGGAGACCTTGACCTTCGTGCCCTTGGCCGCGGCGCGGGCCGCGTCGGCGAAAGCGGCCGGGAAGAGGTCGACCGGCGCGGCGTTGACGAGGTCGCGCGTCCCGTGCACGGCCGCGGCCACCGCGGTGGCGCGGGCGACGACCTTCTTGGCCGCCGCCTCCCGGGCGTGCGGTGTCACGACGCTCAGCTCCGTGACGGGCGCGGTGACGTCCTTGCGGTAGCGGTCGAAGGCGTACGCACCCAGCAGTGCGCCCTCGGCGACGGCGCGCAGCCGGTCGAGGTCCTCGGCGGGCAGCGCGATGCCCACGGACCGGACGCCGGCGAGCTGCCGCGTCGCGCTGCCGGCGGCGCGCCGCAGCGCCTCCGCCGACGGCACCGGTGCGTCCGCCGGGCCGTCCAGCGGCCCGAGACCGACGACCGCGAGGACCGCGGCGGCGAGGTCGTCGCCCGCCGGGATGCGGTGCAGGGTGTCCGCCTGTCCGGTGATCCCGAGCGCTGCGGCGGCCCCGGTCACCTGGGCGCGCACCGGCGCCGGGACGCCGTCGGCGCCGACGAGCCGGACACCTCCGTCCGGCGCGGGGGCAGCGGCGACGACGAGCACGTCGACGTCGAGGCGGGCGGGGTCCTTGGCGGTGAGCGTCAGTGCGGGCACGCGGTCGATGGTAGCCGCGGGCGTCGGGCACGCTGGTCGGGCGGACGGGTAGCCGTGCGGCGGACGTATCCTCGTCCGCGTGTGGACACCACTGGTCCTGGTCACCGCGGTGGGCGCGCTCGGCGTCGCCGGCTGGGCGGCCTGGCGGACCCTGCGCGACCGGCCCGTGATCCTGCGTCAGCTCCTCGTCTCCGGGCTCGTCGAGGCGCTGCTCCTCGTCCAGGTCGTCGTGGGCCTCGTCGCGGTCGCACGGGGCGACGGCCCTGCGGACGGTGCGACGTACTGGGGCTACCTCGTCACGACGTTGTTCGTCCTGCCCGTCGCCGCCGCCTGGGCGTTCGCCGAGCGCACCCGGTGGAGCTCGGTGGTGCTGCTCGTCGCCGCCCTCACCGTGGCGTTCCTCCAGCTCCGCGCCGTCCAGGTCTGGACCGGGGCGTGAGCGCGCCGGCCGGGGGGACCGCTCCCGCCGAGCGAGACGTCCCGGCGGCGCCGGGGACGGCGTCGGGACCCGGACGGGCACTCGTCGCCGTCTACGGCGTCCTCGCGGTCGCCGCGACCGCCCGCTCGGCGGTGCAGGTCCTGCGCGACCTGGAGGCCGCCCCGCTCGCCTACTCGCTGTCGGCGTTCGCCGCCGCGGTCTACGTCGTCGCCACGGTCGCCCTGGCCCGGCCGGGCCCCCGAGCCCGCCGCGTGGCGTGGGTCGCCGTGTCCGTCGAGGCCGTCGGGGTGCTGAGCGTCGGCACCCTGTCGCTCGTGCGCCCCGAGCTCTTCCCCGACGCGACCGTGTGGTCCGGCTTCGGCATCGGGTACGCCCTCGTCCCGCTCGTCCTCCCGGCCTTGGGCCTGTGGTGGCTGAGCCGCGCTCGGACCGGACCCCCGGCGCCCGACGGCGCCCCCGACCGGTAGGTTCGGGAGCCGTGCCCGCTGCCTACGGCCTCCTCTTCCGACACGTGCTGCGTCGCCTCGACCCGGAGCGCGCGCACGAGCTGGGCTTCGCCGCGATCCGCGGGGCCGCGGCCGTCCCTCCGCTGCGCGCCGCCGTCGCGCGCGCGCTGCGCCCGCAGCCGGCCGGCGCGCCGTCGGTGCGCCTGCTGGGCCGCGACCTGCCGGGCCGCTTCGGCCTCGCGGCCGGCTTCGACAAGAACGCCGTCGGGGTCCGCGGGCTCGGCATGCTCGGGTTCGCGTTCGTCGAGGTCGGCACGGTCACGGCGCTGCCCCAGCCCGGCAACGAGCGCCCGCGGCTCTGGCGCGTCCTGGAGGACCGCGCGGTCCGCAACCGCATGGGCTTCAACAACGACGGCGCCGACGTCGTCGCCCAGCGGCTGCGGCGCGTGCGCGACACCCCGTGGGGTCGCCGCGCCGTCGTCGGCGTGAACATCGGCAAGACGAAGGTGACCCCGGAGGCGGACGCCCCCGCGGACTACGCGGCGAGCGCACACCGGCTCGCGCCGTTCGCGGACTACCTCGTCGTCAACGTCTCCTCGCCGAACACGCCCGGCCTGCGCGCCCTGCAGTCGGTGACGAGCCTCCGGCCGATCCTCGAGGCGGTCCGCGCGGCCGCCGACGACGCCACCGGGGCGGCGCGACGCTCCGGGCACCGCGTCCCGGTCCTGGTGAAGATCGCACCGGACCTCGCCGACGAGGACGTCGACGCGGTCGCCGACCTCGCCCGGGAGCTGGGCCTCGCCGGGGTCGTCGCCGTCAACACCACGATCGCCCACGACCTCGGCGAGGGTGGGCTCTCCGGCCCGCCTGTCCTCGCCCGGGGGCTCGAGGTGGTCCGGCGGCTGCGGGCGCGCCTCGGGCCGGACGCCGTGATCATCGGCGTCGGAGGCGTGACGACGCCCGACGACGCCCGGGCGTACCGTGTCGCCGGAGCCGACCTCGTGCAGGGCTACACGGGGTTCATCTACGAGGGTCCTGGGTGGGCCGCGCGGATCAACCGGGCGCTGGCGCGGGAGGAGGGTCGATGAGCGGGCCGCAGTGGACCTGGCAGTTCCTCGCGACCGACGAGGCCGCGCTCGACCGACCGGTCAGCCCCGCCTTCACGAGCCGGTTCGACGCCGAGGCGTGGCTCGGGGAGCACTGGCGCTCCCTCGCCGCGGACGGCGTGGGCGCGGCCCGGCTGCTGCACCAGGGCGGCGCCGTCGCGCCCCCCGTGCCGCTGCGCAAGGGCTGACGTGCGCGGCACCCGGCGGGCGGCCCAGCTGGGCCTCGGCCTCGTCCTCTACGCCGCCTCGATCTCGGCGCTCGTGCGGTCGGGGCTCGGCAACATGCCCTGGGACGTCCTCGGCCAGGGGGTCAGCCTGCGCCTGGGCATCTCGCTCGGGACGGCCACCCTCGGGCTGAGCGTCCTGGTGCTGCTCTGCTGGATCCCGCTGCGGCAGCGTCCCGGGGTCGGCACCGTCGCGAACGTGCTGGTCATCGGGCTGCTCGTCGACCCGTTCCTCGCCCTGCTCGGTCGTCTCCCGGACCCGCTCCCGCTTCCCGGGGCAGTCGGGCTCGCGGCAGGCGGCGTGCTGCTCAACGGCGTGGCGACCGCGTGCTACATCGGCGCCCGGCTCGGGCCGGGTCCGCGCGACGGGCTCATGACGGGCCTGGTCGCGCGCACGGGACGGTCCGTCCGGCTGGTCCGGTCCGCGATCGAGATCACCGTGGTGCTCACGGGCTGGGCCCTCGGCGGGACCTTCGGGCCGGCCACGGCGGCGTACGCGCTGGCGATCGGACCCCTCGTGCACGCGCTCCTGCCCCGCTTCACCGTTCCGGAGGGCGCGCCGCGGACGGGCCGCGCGGTCAGGACGGGTACTGGCCCCGCTTGACCTGCGGTCGCGGCAGTCGGCTGCGCCGGATCTGGAACGCCCGGATCAC
Source organism: uncultured Actinotalea sp. (assembly GCF_946885855.1). The sequence goes on from NZ_CAMPHH010000002.1 coordinate 9,612, forward strand.
GCCGTACATCCGGACGCCCCGGGGCACCTCCCCGAACTTCGCCTGGATCCGGCGGTTGAGGATCCGCGACAGGATGAAGCCGTCGATGATCGTGATGAGGACGACGAGGTAGAGGACCGACAGGGTGACGAGCGCCCCGGTCGGGCTGTTCCCCGTGAGCAGGATGGCGAACACCATCACCAGCGAGAACGGGAGGAAGAACTCGCCGAGGTTCCAGCGGGCGTCGACGTAGTCACGGACGTAGCGGCGGACCTTCCCGCGGTCGCGGGCGGGCAGGTTTGCCTCGTCGCCGGTGAGCATCGCCTTGTACTCGCGGTCGCGCTGCGCCCGCAGCGCGGCGCGCTGGGCCTTGGCGGCCGCCTTGCGGTCCTCGGGCACGAGCGGCCGCTTCCGGGCGGCCTCGGCCTCGCGACGGCGCGGCGTGGGGCGGCCCTTGCCCGCCGGGACGGACGGCCCGGCCTCCTCGTCGGGAGCGGCCGCGGTGGCACCCGGCACGGCGTCGGCGGGGGAGTCCTTCTTGCGATCACGGAACAGCACAGGCTGAGGGTAGTCGAGCGCGCGGGTACCGTTCCGCGGGTGACCACCGAGGAACCCCAGCACCCCGTCCAGTCCGTCCCGCCCGCGTCCGCGACCGAGCCGTCGTGGGCCGCCGGGACGGAGGACCTCCGCCGGCGCGTCGCCGCGGCCTTCCCCGCCCTGCGGACCGACCTCGAGGCACTCGTCCGCATCCCGAGCGTCTCCGCCCCGGCTTTCGACCAGGAGCATGTCAGGGCCAGCGCGGCGGCCGTCGCGGAGCTGCTGCGCGGCGCCGGCATGCCCGACGTCCGGGTCCTCACCGCGACACGGGCGGACGGCGTGGTGAGCCGCCCCGCCGTCGTCGCGCGCCGACCGGCTCCGGCGGGCGCCCCGACCGTGCTGCTGTACGCCCACCACGACGTCCAGCCCCCGGGCCGCGACGAGGAGTGGCAGTCCGCGCCGTTCGAGCCGACCGAGCGCGACGGCCGCCTCTACGGCCGCGGGGCGGCCGACGACAAGGCGGGCGTCGTGGCGCACCTCGGCGCCCTGCGGGTGCTCGGCGACGAGGTGCGCGTCGGCGTCACCGTCTTCGTCGAGGGCGAGGAGGAGGTGGGGTCGCCGACCTTCGTGGACTTCCTCACGCAGCACCGCGACCTCCTCGCGGCCGACGTCATCGTCGTCGCCGACTCGACGAACTGGAAGGTCGGCGTCCCGGCCCTCACGACGAGCCTGCGCGGGCTCGTGGACTGCGTCGTCGAGGTGGCGGTGCTCGAGCACGCGGTGCACTCCGGGATGTACGGGGGGCCGGTGCTCGACGCCCCGACGCTCCTGGCGCGCCTGATCGCGACGCTGCACGACGACTCCGGTGACGTCGCCGTCGCCGGCCTGAGCCACGCCCACGAGCCGACGGTCGACCTCCCGGAGGAGGCGTTCCGTGCGGACGCGTCGGTCCTGGACGGGGTCCGGCTCGCGGGCTCGGGCACCCTCACGGGCCGGATGTGGACCAAGCCGGCCCTCTCCGTCATCGGCATCGACGCGACCTCGGTCGACCAGGCCTCCAACACGATCGCCCCGCGCGCCCGCGCCAAGCTGTCGCTGCGCATCCCGCCCGGCCAGGACCCGGTGGAGGCGTCGGCCGCCCTGCGCGCGCACCTGGAGGGCAACGCGCCCTTCGGCGCGCGGGTCACGGTCACCGACGGGGAGCTCGGCAAGGCCTTCCGCGCCCCGACGGACTCGGCCGCCATGCGCACGGCACGGCAGGCCTTCGCCGACGCGTGGGGGACCGACCCGGTGGACATCGGCGTCGGTGGGTCCATCCCGTTCATCGCCGACCTGCTCGAGGCCTACCCGGACGCGGCGATCCTCGTCACGGGCGTCGAGGACCCGGACAGCCGCGCGCACGGGCCGAACGAGTCCGTGCACCTCGCCGAGCTCGAGAAGGTCGTCCTCGCGGAGGCCCTCCTCCTCGCGCGGCTGGGGGCTGCCGGCGTGGTCTGACGGCGCCGGCGCATCCGTCCCCGGAGACGTCCGTCGGCGCGTCGGCGCGGTTCCGTCCGCAGGCGGCGTGTCAGCGCCCGAGGACGTCGCCCGTCGGTTGCTGCCGGTGGGCGACGTCGAGCGCCGCGGCCCACGCGGCGACGTCGTCGGGCAGCTCGGGGCTCGGGCCGGCGCCGAGCAGCGCGACCACGTCCGTCGCGGGCACCCGGTGGCCCGCGCGGGCCAGGAAGCGGCCCGCGACGACGCCGCGCGCGGACAGCCGGTCCCGGGAGCGGAAGACCTGCTCGAGGTACACGACCCTGGGGTCCCAGCCGAGGACGCGGGTGGTGATCTCGACCGGGTCGCCCAGACGGAGCGAGCGGCGGTAGGTCATCGTCGACGCCGCGACCACGGGGTACCAGCCCTCCCGGCGCAGCAGCGGGAAGGCACCCAGGTCCGCGAGGAGGTTGCTGCGGGCGATGTCCATCATCTGGAGGTACACGCCGTTGTTGACGTGCCAGTAGAAGTCCAGGTCGCCGGGGCGCACGCGGGTCCGTGTGACGGACGGCTCCAGGATCGACCGGCCCGGGACGGCGCGGCGGGGGAACGTCGAGGCGAGGGTCAGGTGGATCTGTCGGCTCACCGCGGCGACGTTACCTCCCCGGTGCGCCGGTGCGGCGGTGCGCCGGTGCACCCCGCCCGGGCGGGCGGCGCGCGAGCATCACGCGTCGGGCGGCCGCGACCTGGCGCAGGACGCTCCGCCAGGCACCCGGACGGCTCAGACCGGCGGCGCGGGGTCGTACTGGATCGCCCGCCGGACGGTGCGTGCGACCGCCGTGGACTCGAGGCGGTCGACGAGGTGGAGGGCCATGTCGATGCCGGCGCTGACGCCCGCGGCCGTGACGACGTCGCCGTCGTCGACGAACCGCGCCTCGGTGTCGAGCAGCGCGCTGGGCTCGATCCGTGCCAGGTCGTCGAAGGCGTCCCAGTACGTCGTCGCCGGCCGGCCGGCGAGCAGGCCGGCCGCCGCGAGCACGCGGGCGCCGGTGCACACGCTGGCGATGAGCGGCGTCGTCGTCCGGACCGTGCGCAGCCAGGCGAGGTGCGCCTCGTCGGCCGCGAGGGCGCGCGTCCCGTCGCCGCCGGGGTGGACGAGCACGTGCAGCGGCCCGACGTCGTCGATCCCGTGGTCCGGGACGAGTCGCAGGCCCTTCGCGCACCGGACGCCCAAGCCGTCGGGGGAGAAGGTGACGACCGACGGCCGCAGCGCGGAGACCTCGGCCCACGTCGCCAGGACCTCGTAGGGCCCCGCGACGTCGAGCTCCTCCACCCCGTCGAAGACGAGGATGCCGACGCGCAGCGGGTCACCCGTCGCCACCGGGCACCTCCGTCGGTCGTCGGTTCATGTCGTCGGGTCGGGCCCCGGCCCCGCGCGGGTCGGGGTCGCTCAGAGCCCCGGGAGCGCCAGCATCTGGTCGAGCGCCACGCGGGCCCAGTGGGCGTCGTCCGCGTCGACGACCACCTGGTTGACCGTCCGCCCCTGGACGAGCGACTCGAGCGTCCACACCAGGTGCGGCAGGTCGATCCGGTTCATCGTGGAGCAGAAGCAGACCGTCGAGTCGAGGTAGTGCACCTCGAGCTCGGGGTGCTGGGCGGCGAGGCGGCGCACGAGGTTGAGCTCGGTGCCGATGGCCCAGGCGGACCCGGGCTCGGCGGCGTCGAGGGCCCGGACGATGTACTCGGTCGAGCCGACCATGTCCGCGGCGGTGACGACCTCGTGCGTGCACTCGGGGTGGACCAGGACCGTGACACCCGGCACCCGCTCGCGCACGTCGCTGACGTTGCGTGCGGAGAACCGGCCGTGGACCGAGCAGTGCCCGCGCCACAGGATCATCCTGGCGCTGTCGAGCTCGTGCCGGGTGAGGCCGCCACCGGGACGTCGCGGGTCGTAGACCACGCAGTCCTCGAGAGCGAGACCGAGCTGGAGCACCGCGGTGTTGCGGCCCAGGTGCTGGTCGGGCATGAAGAGGACCTTGCCGTCGCCGTCGACCCCGCCGACCCGGTCGAACGCCCAGCGCAGGGCGACCTGCGCGTTGGACGAGGTGCACACCGTGCCACCGTGGCGACCCGTGAACGCCTTGATCGCCGCGGTGGAGTTCATGTAGGTCACCGGGACGGTGCGCTCGGCCACGCCCGCGTCGGCGAGCACCTCCCAGGCCTCCTCGACCTGCTCGATCGCGGCCATGTCGGCCATGGAGCAGCCGGCGGCCATGTCGGGCAGGACCACCTTCTGGTCCTGTGCGGTCAGGATGTCGGCCGACTCGGCCATGAAGTGCACGCCGCAGAAGACGACGTGCTCGGCCTGGGGCCGGGCAGCAGCCTCCCGGGCCAGCTTGAACGAGTCGCCGGTGACGTCGGCGAACTGGATGACCTCGTCGCGCTGGTAGTGGTGCCCGAGGACGAAGACGCGGTCGCCCAGCGCCTCGCGGGCCCGCCGGGCCCGCTCGACGAGGTCGGGGTCGCTCGGCGAGGGGAGCGCGCCCGGGCACTCGACACCCCGCTCGGAGGCGAGGTCCCGACCCTGGCCGAGCAGGAGGAGCGCCGACGGAGCGGGCTCGACGAACCCTCCGGCTGCCGGGCCGGCGGTCGAGGTGGGGGTGGTCGCGGCGCCCCAGGCGCTGGTCGCGGTGCTCACGGGCCGAATTCTCCCACACGGGAGGGGGGCTGCCCAGGAGCCGGCGGTGCGGCCACGCGCCCGGCTCAGGTCGGGGGGCAGCCGGCGGCCCTGCCCAGCCTCCGAGGCCTCCTCCGACGGACCGGGCGGGGCGCGGAGGGCGACCCGGTGTGCGGCACCATGGGCCGGTGCGCATCCTCGTGGCCCCGGACCGCTTCGCGACCACCCTGACACCGGCGCAGGCGGCGGAGGCCATGGCGACCGGGTGGTCGGCCGGGGCACCGCACGACGCGGTCGTGCGGCTCCCGCTGTCCGACGGTGGTCCGGGCTTCCTCGAGGCGGTCCGCGCCGCGCGCGGCGGGGAGCTCGTGCCGGTGACCGTCGAGGGACCGTCCGGCCGTCCGGCGCCGGCGCCCGTGCTCGTCGTCGACGGCCCGGGGGGCCGCACCGCCTACCTCGAGGCCGCCGTCGTCCTCGGCGCGTTCCTGCTGCCCGCCGACGCCGGCGCGCCCGGCTCGGACGCGGCTGCGTCCGGTGGCGGCCACCGACGGCGTGCGGACGTCACGACGACCAGCTCGCTCGGCCTGGGCCGGCTCCTGGAGGCGGCGCTCGACCAGGGCGCCCGGCGCGTCGTCGTCGCCGTCGGGGGAGCGGTGACCCACGACGGCGGCGCGGGGCTCCTGGCGGGGCTCGGGCTCGACTCTCCTGCCCTGCGCGGCGGTGGTGCGGGGCTGTCCGCGCTCGGCGCCGCGGACCTGGCGGGGCTGGCCGACCTGCGTCGGCGGCTGGCCACCGTCGACCTGGTCGCCGCGGTCGACACCGACCTGCAGCTCCTCGGCCTGCACGGCGCCAGCGCCGCCCTCGGGTCGTCCCGGGTGGTCAGCCAGGAGCAGGCGCAGGAGCTCGAGGGCGCGCTGAGCGGCTTCGCGCGCCTCGTGGGCGACGTCGTCGCGGCGGACGACGTGCGCCGGGACCTGCTCGCCCCCGCGGGGGACGGCCGGGAGCAGACCCGGCGCCTCGCGCAGCTGCCCGGGTCCGGAGCGGGCGGCGGCCTCGGCTTCACCCTCGCGGCGCTGGGCGCCCGGCTGCGGGCCGGGTCCCGCGTGGCGGCGGACGAGGTCGGCCTGCAGGAGGCGGTCGAGGCGGCGGACCTGGTCGTGACCGGGTCGCACGAGCTCGACGGCCACGCGCTCCACGACGGCGTCGTGGCGACGGTCGCGGCCGCGGCACTGCCGCACGCGGTCCCCGTGGTCGCCGTCGCCGGTCAGGTCCACGTCGGCAGGCGGGAGTGGGGCGCCGCGGGGCTGGCGGGTGTCTACGCGGTGGCCGAGCGGCCCGGCGAGACGCCCCCGACGGGGCCCGCGGACGCCGCGGCAGCGCTGCAGGCCCGACTCGTCCGCGTGGCGCGCACCTGGTCACGCTGAGGCACCCGCTGCGGAGTCGTACCCTGGTCGGGAACACGGGCGCGCCGGTCGTGCGTTCGCACCGACGACAGCCCCCGAGATGCTGCGGAGACACCATGAGCGAGACCACCCAGACGTCGACCCACGGCGTGATCCTGACCGACGTCGCCGCCGGCAAGGTGCGCACCCTGCTCGAGCAGGAGGGCCGCGACGACCTGCGCCTGCGCGTGGCGGTGCAGCCCGGCGGGTGCTCGGGCCTGATCTACCAGCTGTACTTCGACGAGCGGCTCCTCGACGGTGACGCGCTCAAGGACTACGACGGCGTCGAGGTCGTCGTGGACCGCATGAGCGTCCCGTACCTGGAGGGCGCGACGATCGACTTCGCCGACACGATCGAGAAGCAGGGCTTCACGATCGACAACCCCAACGCCGGCTCCTCCTGCGCGTGCGGGGGCTCCTTCGCCTGAGCGGTGACGTGCGTCACGACGGGCCGGTGCCGGTGGGCACCGGCCCGTCGTGCTTGCGGGGGAGGGAGGCGTCCCGGCTGCCGAGCCGCACCGTGGTCCGACCGTGCGGCGGACCGTCCTCCGGCTCCGCCAGGTGGGCGGCGAGGGCGTCGTCGGTGGCAAGGTCGGCGACCGTGCCGGCGACGCTGCTGATGATCCGGTGACCGCGCATCCGCGCCCAGGCCGGGATGTCGTGCGCGGCCGCGGGATCCGTCCACAGCACGGTGACGAGCGCGCCGTCGGGCAGGTCCCGGGCCGCCGCGGCCAGCCGGATCACGGGCAGGGGGCATGCCAGCCCCCGGGCGTCGACGACCTCGCTCACAGGCCGGTTGCCCCGGTGAGCTCGCGGACCCTGCGCACCGCGCCGGGCAGGACGTCGCAGAACCGGTCGACGTCGTCCGCGGTCGTGCCGAGGTGCAGGCCGATCCGCACGTTGCCGTGCGTCAGCGCGCCCATCGCCGCCAGCACGTGGCTGGGCTCCTGCGCCGAGGAGGTGCACGCGGAGCCGGAGCCGACGGCGAACCCGTGACGGTCGAGCTCCGTGAGCAGCGCCTCTCCGTCCACGTAGAGGCACGAGAACGTGACGACGTGGGGGAGGCGCTCGTCCGGGTCGCCGACGACGTCCACGTCCGGGACCTCGCTCGCCACCCGCGACCGGAGCCGCGCGACGAGCTCGTGCTGGCGGCCGGCGACCTCGTCGCGCTCGCGCAGCACCGCCTCGAGCGAGACGGCGGCGGCGAAGGCCGCCGCCACGGCGACGCCGCCGGGCGCCCAGGCGTCCTCGTCCTCCGGCCAGGCCGGCACGGCCCGGGTGCGGGACCGCACGGCGAGGACGGCCACACCCGGCGGACCGCCCCACGCCGACGGGTCGGCGGTCAGGACGTCCCAGTCCGCGGGGGCGGGGAGGTGCCCGACGCTCGCGCCCGCGTCGACGAGCAGTGGCACGCCGGCCGCCCGGGCGACGGCGAGCGCCTCCGGGACCGGCTGGATCGTCCCCACCTCGCCGTTCGCGTGCTGGAGCGCGGCGAGCGCGACCCCGGGCGCCCGGACGGCGGCGGACCAGGCGGCGAGGTCGATGCGGCCGGTGCGGTCGACGGACACCGTCACCGGGCCGCCGTCGTCGAGGAACCGGGCCGCCTGGTGCACGGCGGCGCGCTCGACGGCCGACGCCACCACGTGCGTGCCGGAGCGCCGGCGGGCGCGCGTGACGGCGAGGACCCCCGCGTGCAGGGCTGCAGTGTGGGAGGGGACCAGGCGGACCTCGGGCGTGCGGCAGCCGAGCGACCTCGCGAGCGACTCCCGGGCGCTCTCCAGCAGGAGGCGAGCGCGGCGCCCCTCGGCGTGCAGGCCGCGCGGGTCGGTCCAGCCGTCGGCCTCCGCGGCCCGCGCGGCCTCGAGGGCGGCGGGATGCAGCGGCGCCCGCCCGCCGGCGTCGAGGTACACCCGTGCAGCGTCCACGGCGCCACGATAGGCGCGGCACGGGCGCGTCGGGGCGGTCTGTGGTGCTGCTGAGAGCGGTCCTCCGGCGCGGCGCGCCCGGGTCGGACAGGCGGAGGGCACCAGGTCGGACGCGCGATAGGCTGCGCCCGACGAGGACGTAGGTCCCAGGCGCGGCGCTGCCGTCCGGAGACCGGTGACCTGACGCGACGGCGATCCCGGCGCACCAGGGCACCGGGCGCCCGCGCCGGGACGAGCGACAGAGAGGCGCGTGTGGACGTGCAACACCCCCGACGCCGTCGCTGGGGCGCCGCCAGGACTGCGGTCCTGGCCGCCGTGGTGGCGATCGCGGTGACCGGCTGCTCCGCCGAGGCCCAGCGCGGCTGGATGCCCGGCAACGACGACGGCACGCAGGTGACCAACCAGACCGAGCGCATCACCAACCTCTGGGTCGGCTCGTGGATCGCCGCCCTCGCGGTCGGCGTCCTCGTCTGGGGCCTGATCCTGTGGTGCGTCACCGTCTACCGGAAGCGCAAGGACGACGACGTCCTGCCGATCCAGCTCCGGTACCACGTGCCCCTGGAGATCATGTACACGGTGATCCCCGTCCTCATGATCGGCGTGTTCTTCGCGTACACCGCGCGGGACATGTCCGCCCTGGAGGACACGAGCGCGGAGCCCGACGTCACCGTCGAGGTCTATGGCAAGCAGTGGAGCTGGGACTTCAACTACCTGGACGAGGACGTCTGGGACACGGGGGTCCACGTCGACGACATCGGCGCGCCCGGCAACCCGGAGACGCTCCCGACGCTCTACCTGCCCGTCGACCAGCGTGTCGAGTTCCACCTGCGCTCGCGCGACGTCATCCACTCGTTCTGGGTGCCGGCCTTCCTCTACAAGAAGGACATGTTCCCGCAGGACCTGCGCGTGTTCCAGGTCGTGCCCACGGCCGAGGGCGTGTACGCCGGCAAGTGCGCCGAGTTCTGCGGCGAGCACCACTCCGGCATGCTCTTCAACGTCGCAGTCGTCTCCCAGGAGGAGTACGACGCGCACATCGAGTCGCTGCGGGACGCCGGCCAGACGGGCCGTCTGGGACCGGAGCTGGACCGCGTCCAGAGCCGGGGCGACGACAACGCGATCCCGTCCGGCGAGGGCGGCACCGCGGACGGGACGGAGGACTGATGGTCGCGCAGATCGAGCAGGTCCCGGGTCTGGCGCCGCGGCGTCAGACGCTGGGACGCACCGTGGTCAAGTGGGTCACCTCCACCGACCACAAGACCATCGGGTACATGTACCTGATCTCCTCGTTCTTCTTCTTCGCCATCGGCGGGCTGATGGCGCTGGTGATCCGGGCCGAGCTGTTCGTGCCCGGCATGCAGGTGCTGCAGAGCAAGGAGCAGTACAACCAGCTCTTCACCATGCACGGCACGATCATGCTGCTGCTGTTCGCGACGCCGCTGTTCGCGGGCTTCACGAACGTGATCATGCCGCTGCAGATCGGCGCCCCGGACGTGGCCTTCCCGCGGCTGAACATGCTGTCGTACTGGCTGTATTTCTGGGGCGGCCTCATCGCCGTCGCCGGCTTCTTCACGCCGCAGGGTGCGGCCTCGTTCGGCTGGTTCGCCTACGCCCCGCTGTCGAGCACGACGTTCTCCCCGGGCCTCGGAGGCGACCTCTGGGTCTTCGGCCTGGCGCTCGGTGGCTTCGGCACGATCCTCGGTGCGGTCAACTTCATCACCACGATCATCACGATGCGCGCGCCGGGTATGACCATGTTCCGGATGCCGATCTTCACCTGGAACTCGCTCGTCACGAGCCTCCTGGTGATCATGGCCTTCCCGCCCCTGGCCGCCGCGTTGTTCGCGCTGGGCTCGGACCGGCGCCTCGGCTCCCAGGTCTTCAACCCGGAGAACGGTGGCGCCATGCTGTGGCAGCACCTGTTCTGGTTCTTCGGTCACCCCGAGGTGTACATTATCGCGCTGCCGTTCTTCGGCATCGTGTCCGAGATCATCCCGGTCTTCAGCCGCAAGCCGCTCTTCGGCTACAAGGGACTCGTCTACGCGACGATCGCGATCGCCGCGCTCTCGGTGACGGTCTGGGCCCACCACATGTACGCCACCGGTGCTGTCCTGCTGCCGTTCTTCGCGCTCATGACGATGCTCATCGCCGTCCCGACAGGTGTGAAGTTCTTCAACTGGATCGGCACGATGTGGCGGGGGAAGCTCACCTTCGAGACGCCGATGCTGTGGTCGATCGGCTTCATGGTCACCTTCCTGTTCGGCGGTCTGACCGGGGTCATCCTGGCCTCCCCGGCCCTCGACTTCCACGTGACCGACACCTACTTCGTGGTGGCGCACTTCCACTACGTCGTCTTCGGCACCGTCGTCTTCGCGATGTTCGCCGGCTTCTACTTCTGGTGGCCGAAGTTCACCGGGCGCATGCTGGACGAGCGCCTCGGGAAGATCCACTTCTGGCTGCTGTTCTTCGGGTTCCACGCCACGTTCCTCGTCCAGCACTGGCTCGGCGTGGTCGGCATGCCCCGCCGCTACCCGGACTACATGCCCGAGGACGGGTTCACCTGGATGAACCAGCTGTCGACCGTCGGGTCGTTCGTTCTGGCGGCGTCGACCCTCCCGTTCCTGTGGAACGTCTACGTCACGTGGCGGAACGCGCCCCGCGTCGTCGTCGACGACCCGTGGGGTTACGGCAACTCCCTCGAGTGGGCGACCAGCTGCCCGCCCCCGCGGCACAACTTCACGTCGCTGCCCCGGATCCGTTCGGAGCGGCCCGCGTTCGACCTGCACCACCCCGAGGTCGCCGCGATGGACCACGTCGAGCCGGACGCCGACGGCCCGTTCGACTGGGAGGCCGACCGGCGCGGTCAGACGGCCCTCGGACGGGAGCGGCTCGCGACGGGCGACGCCCGTCCGGAGCAGTCGTCCGCCACGATCGTGGACGACGGCCCGCGCCCTGAGGACCGGCCCGCCCGCGACGACGAGGAGGACCAGCGATGAGGACCGAGACCAAGCTCTTCGTCCTGCTGACGCCGTTCTTCCTGTTCATCTGGCTCGTCTACGGGTTCTGGAGCGACTGGGAGGCGGTCGGCACCGCGGCCCTGCTCCTCACGGCCGGCCTCACCGCGATGATCGGCTTCTACCTGGCCCTCGTGGCCCGGCGGATCGATGCCCGCCCGGAGGACGACCCGTACGCGGAGATCGAGCAGGGCGCGGGCGAGCAGGGCGTCTACGCGCCCTGGAGCTGGTGGCCGTTCGTCGTCGGCACGGCCGCCGCCATCTGCTTCGCGGCGCTGGCCGTGGGCTGGTGGCTCTTCTACATCGGCCTGGCCCTCGCGATCGTGGCCCTTGTCGGCTGGGTGTTCGAGTTCTCGCGGGGACAGCACGCCCACTGAGTCCAGTGACAGCGGGCGCAGCCCGGACCTGAGGGTCACGGTGCGTGTGTCCGACAGACATCGAGAGGGGCCGGGAGAGATCCCGGCCCCTCTCGCGTCGACGTCTGCAGCGTGCGCCGGCCGCGCGGATCTCGTTAGCGTGGGGTGTGAGGACCGTGCACCGGACGGTGCGATGGTCGTCTGGAGGGCCGATGGGCGGCCTGGCCGACACCCAGGGCGCGCGCCCCGCGGTGAGCGCTGCGCAGGTGCGCACCTTCCGCCTGGACGTGCACGGTCTCCTCGACCACCGGGCGTCCGGGGCGGAGGCGGTCCTCGCAGCTGCCGGGCGGTGCGGGATCCAGGACAGCCCGCCCGGCGCGGCGTCGACGGCGCTGCATGCTCGCGTGCGGGGGACGACGGCGGAGACGCTGCGACACCTGCTAGCGACGGATCGGACGCTGGTCCGGACGTGGGCCGTGCGAGGGGCGCCCTTCGTGGTCCCCACCCGCGACCTGGCTGTGTTCACCACAGGTGTGCTGCCGGTGGACCAGGGCGCGCGGACACACCTCGTCGGAGGCGTGCGGGCAGCGCTGGAGGGTCTCCCGGGGGAGTTCGACGACTACGTGGCCGCGACTGCCCGAGCGGTGCGGGAGGTGCTCGCCGGCAAGCAGCTGGAGATCGGCGAGCTGGGTCGGCGCGTCGCGGACCGCATCGGGGAACACCTCGACACGCAGGGCCGGGAGGCGTGGTCCTCGCCCGGGCCGTTCGCAGCGGACCAGGAGCTCGGCGAGGCCGTCGTGCACTTCTGCCTGCGGATCCTCGCGTTGCAGCAGGTGGTGTGCTTCGGACCCCGGTCCGGCCGCGCGTACCCGTTCGTGCTCGTACCGGAGTGGTGCGGAGCCCTACCACGGCTGGACGCCGAGGCGGCGCGCCGCGAGCTCGTGACGCGGTTCCTGCACGCGTACGGCCCCTCGACACCGGCGGGCCTGGCCCGGTGGCTCGGCCTGCGCCGGTCGGACGTCGCGGCGTGGTGGGGTCTCGTCACGCCGCTGCTGGTCCGCGTCGTCGTCGAGGACCGGGTGGGGTGGGTCCTTGCCAGCGACCTCGACGCACTGAGGTCGGCAGGTCCGTCTGGTGACGGCGGGGTACGCCTGCTCCCGCCAGGCGACCCGTACCTCCAGTCACCGGACCGCTCGGTGCTGCTCCAGGACGTCACCCATCGGCGGGCCCTGTGGCGCCCCGTGCAGGCGCCCGGTGGCGTCCTGCTCGACGCCGAGCTCGTCGGGACGTGGCGCGGCCGTACGACGGCGGTCGGGCTCCACGTCACCGTGGAGCCCTTCCGGGCGCTGTCACGGGTCGAGGTCGGCGCACTCCGCGTGGCTGCGTCCTCGCTCGCCGGGATGCGTGGTGCCGACGAGGCGACCGTCACAGTCCTCGGGTAGTGAGGCGAGGCGCCAGGACCCTGCCGGGGAGGGGCGTCGACCCGTGCGGGCGACCGGCGCGCCAGGCACGCTCCCGTCCCGACGACGATGGCGCCGTCCCGGCAGGGACGGCGCCATCGACGTGCTGCTGGGAGGGCGCGTGCGCGTCCGGGGACGCGCACCGGCGGCCCGCCAGCGCCTCGGCTGGTGCTCAGCCGCGCGGGACGATGAGACCCGCGGTCTGCGTCCGCGCCCGCTCGAAGCGCTGCCCGGCGTCAGCCCAGTTGACGATGTTCCACCACGCCTTGACGTAGTCCGCCTTGACGTTGACGTAGTCGAGGTAGAAGGCGTGCTCCCACATGTCCAGGAGCACGATCGGCACGATGCCGAGCGGGATGTTGCCCTGCTGGTCGTAGAGCTGGAACACGCCGAGCTTCTGGCCGACGGAGTCCCACGCGAGGATCGCCCAGCCGGAACCCTGGATACCCGTCGCCGTGGCGGCGAAGTGCTTCTGGAAGGCCTCGAAGGACCCGAAGAACTCGTCGATGGCCGCGGCGAGCTCGCCGGTGGGCTTGTCGCCGCCGTCGGGGGAGAGGTTCTCCCAGAACGCGGTGTGGTTGACGTGCCCACCGAGGTTGAAGGCGAGGTTCTTCTCGAGGAGGTTGACGGCGTCGAACGACCCGCTCTCCCGCGCCTCGGCGAGCTTCTCCAGCGCCGTGTTGGCCCCCGTCACGTACGCGGCGTGGTGCTTGTCGTGGTGGAGCTCCATGATGCGCCCGGAGATGTGGGGCTCCAGCGCTGCGTAGTCGTAGGGGAGATCGGGAAGGGTGTAGTCAGCCATCTGTGCTCCTCCGGTCTGGTCGCGCGCGGCGACGTCTCGGTCCTGCGGAAAGGGCCGGAGGGCACATGCCCTCCGGCCCCGGCCGCCTCGGGAGAGGCGGCTCCGTCCTGCTATTCCAGCACGAAGCGGTGATCAGTGCCGTGGCGTGCTCGGGCCGGCGACCACCTCGTCGGCGGGGTTGCCGCCGTGCTCGGGCTTGTTGTTCGCCGCGGCCTCGATCAGCGTCGAGTCACCGTGCGACGCCTCGAGGGTGTCGTGCTCGCCGTGCGACTGCGCCGCGGCGAGCTCGGCGGGCGTGACGGGCTCGATGCGGTCCTCGTAGAAGAACCGGGAGACCCGGGCCCGCAGGGCATCGCGGCGGTAGCCCTTGCGACGGACGCCCCGCTCGTCCTCGGCGGGCAGCAGCTCGAGCGGCTTGTGGGCGTCGTAGTTGACCCGCAGCCACCGCTCGTACTGGTCGAGCGGCTTGTGCACCTCGATGTACTCGCCGTTGGCGAACCGGACGATGCGGCCCGTCTCGTGCCCGTGCAGGACCAGCTCGCGGTCCTTGCGCTGGAGGCCCAGGCAGATCCGCTTCGTCACGACGAAGGCGATCACCGGTGCCACGAAGAAGAGCACCCGGAACAGCCGCGACAGGTCGTTGAGCGAGAGCGCGAAGTGCGTGGCGACGAGGTCGTTCGCCCCGGCGACCAGCAGGACGAAGAAGGCGGTCAGGATCGCCACGCCGCTGGCGGTGCGGACCGGGGCGTTGCGCGGACGGTCCAGGACGTGGTGCTCGCGCTTGTCGCCGGTCGCCCACGCCTCGATGAACGGGTAGAGCGCCAGTGCCGTGAAGAGCAGACCCGGGACAATGACCGCCGGGATGAGCACGTTGAGCGAGAGCGTGAACCCGCCGATCACCCACTCGGTGCCCTGCCCTGGCATGAGCCGCAGGGCACCCTCGAGGAACAGCATGTACCAGTCCGGCTGAGCGCCCGCGCCGACGGGGGACGGGTCGTACGGCCCGTAGTTCCAGACCGGGTTGATGGTCATGGTGCCGGCCATGAGGGCGATGACGCCGAAGACGATGAAGAAGAAGCCACCGGCCTTGGCGACGTACACGGGGAACAGCGGGTACCCGACGACGTTGCGGTCGGTCCGGCCCGGACCCGGGTACTGCGTGTGCTTGTGAAGCACGACGAGCAGCAGGTGCAGGCCGATGAGGGCGAGGATGAGGCCCGGGATCACGAGGATGTGCAGCGTGAAGAGCCTCGGGATGATGTGCTCGCCGGGGAACTCGCCGCCGAAGATCATGTACGACATGTAGCTGCCGATGATCGGGATCGACTTGACCACGCCGTCGGTGATCCGCAGGCCGTTGCCCGAGAGGACGTCGTCCGGGAGCGAGTAGCCGCTGAACCCGGCGGCGAGGCCGAGGATCATGAGCACGAAGCCCACGAGCCAGTTGATCTCGCGCGGCTTGCGGAACGCTCCCGTGAAGAACACCCGCATCATGTGCGTCACGATCGACGCCATGAAGAGCAGCGCGGCCCAGTGGTGGATCTGCCGCATGAGCAGACCCCCGGTGACCTCGAACGAGAGGTAGAGCGTCGAGGCGAACGCCTCGGACATCTCGACCCCGTCCATCGGCGCGAAGGGACCCTCGTAGGTCACCAGCGTCATGCTCGGCACGAAGAACATCGTGAGGAACACGCCGCTGATGAGGAGCACGACGAAGGAGTAGAGCGCGATCTCGCCGAGCAGGAAGGACCAGTGGTCCGGGAAGATCTTGCGGGCGAAGTTCTTGACCGCCAGACCGACGCCGGTCCGCTGGTCGAGGTAGTCAGCCGTTCCCCCCGCGGCGCGGTTCACTGTGCTCATCTCAGCCGCTCCCAGTAGCTCGGACCGATCGGTTCGTCGAAGTCGTCCTGCGCGATGAGGTAGCCCTCGTCGTCGACCGTGATCGGCAGCTGCGGCAGAGGGCGGCTGGCCGGTCCGAAGACGACCTTGGCGCCGTCGGCCATGTCGAAGGTCGACTGGTGGCACGGGCACAGGAGGTGGTGCGTCTGCTGCTCGTAGAGCGCGACGGGGCACCCGACGTGGGTGCAGATCTTGGAGTAGGCAACGATGCCGTCGTACGACCAGCCGGCACGGTCGGGGGACTCGGTCAGGTCTCGCGGGTCCATCCGGACCATGAGGACGACGGCCTTGGCCTTCTCCTCGATCCAGTGGCTGCCGCCCTCCTCGCGCAGCCCCTCCGGGATGACGTGGAAGACGGATCCGATGGTGACGTCGGCGGCGCGGATCGGCTCGCCGGACGGGTCGCGCGCGAGCCGCTTGCCGCGCTCCCACAGGGTGTGACGGAACTTGCTGACGTTCCAGTCGCCGCCGACCTCGCCGATCAGCGGGACGGCCACCGTGAGGGGTGCCAGCGCCACGGCGGAGACCACCGCGCCCTTGAGCACGCCGCGCCGGCCGATGCCGGAGTCCTCGGCGCCGTCCTTCAACGCCGCGAGCGCGCCCTCGCGCGTCTCCGCGTCACTGCGCTGAGGGTGCCGGGCCTCGACGCGCTCGTGGTCCGACATGAGCGTCTTGGCCCAGTGGACGGCCGCCGCGCCGATGCCGAACATCGCCAGGAACAGGCTGAGTCCCAGGGCGATGTTCGAGATCCGCATGCTGGCCACGGTCTCGCCCGGCCGGACCAGGAAGTAGGCGACGAGGAAGCCGATGGTGCCGATCACCGAGATGGCGAACATCGCCACCACCTGGCGCTCAGCCCGCTTCGAGGCGGCCGGGTCGACGTCGGCCTGGCGGAGCCGGTGCTCGGGCAGGCCCGGGTCCTCGAAGCGCGCGGGGAGGGCGCCGTCGGCGCGGGCCAGGTCCTGTCCGCCGGCGGGACCGCCGATCTGAGGTGTCTGCTCGTGGCTCATGACGACTTCGCTCCGATCCAGACGGCGGAGGCGATCAGCAGGCCCATGCCGACCACCCAGATCCAGATGCCCTCACCGACCGGGCCGATGGAGCCCAGGGTGGTGCCACCGGGGGAACCGTTCTTCTGCTCCTCGAGGAACGCGATGACGTCCCGCTTCTCCTCCGGGGTGATGTTCGCGTCGTTGAAGACCGGCATCGACTGCGGTCCCGTGAGCATGGCCTCGTAGATCTCGGTCGGCGTGGACTGAGCCAGCGCCGGGGCGTACTTGCCCTCCGACAGGGCTCCGCCGGCACCGATCGCGCCGTGGCACATGGCGCAGTTCGTCCGGAAGATCGCGCCGCCGTTCGCCGGGTCGCCCAGCGCGGGGTCCACCTGCTCGGCGCTCGGGATCGCGGGGCCCGGGCCCAGGGTGGCGACGTAGGCGGCGAGCTGGTTGATCTGCTCGCGGTCGAACTGCGGCGGCTTCGCGGCGGCCTGCGGACCCTCCAGCTGCATCGGCATCCGGCCGGTGCTCACCTGGAAGTCCACGGCGGCGGCGCCCACGCCGATGAGCGTCGGGTTGCCGTCGCGGCCCTCGGCGTTGACGCCGTGGCACGTGGCGCAGTTGGCGACGAAGAGCGCCCGCCCGGCCTCGACGTCGTCGGTGGTCGGCGCGGCGGCGCCCTCTGCGCTCGGCGCGAGGGCCGCGTACAGCCCTCCGGTCAGGACGAGCGCCAGCGCGAGGAGCACGGCCGGGGCGAACCGGTGGTGCCTGCGGGCGGCGATGGCCTTCACGAAGCGGTCCTCATCTCGTTGCTGCCGTCCACGTTCCACGGACGGTCTGTCCTGTGCCGCGGGCGGTGCCCGCTGCTGTCTTGCCCTCCGCCGGAGCCGGCCGGCTGCCGGACGGAGTCCTGCGGGTCAGCGGATGATGTAGATCGCGAAGAAGAGCGCGATCCACACGACGTCGACGAAGTGCCAGTAGTACGACGTGACGATCGCCGTCGTGGCCTCGTGGTGGCCGAAGCGGCGTGCGGCGAAGGCCCGGCCGAGCACGAACAGGAAGGCGATGAGCCCGCCGACGACGTGCAGGCCGTGGAAGCCGGTCGTGAGGTAGAAGACCGACCCGTACGGGCTCGAGGAGATCGTCAGGCCGTGCTCGACGAGCTCGGCGTACTCGAAGACCTGACCGCCGATGAAGACCGACCCCATGATGAACGTCAGGGTCATCCACTCGGTCATGCCCCAGCGGTTCACCTCGAGCAGCTTGCCGGTGCGGTGCGGCTGGAAGCGCTCCGCCGCCCAGACGCCCATCTGGCAGGTGATCGAGCTGAGCACGAGGATCGTGGTGTTGATCGACGCGAAGGTGAGGTTGAGCGCGGGTGTCTCGGCCGCCCAGACCTCCGGGACCGTGGACCGGAGCGTGAAGTACATCGCGAAGAGCCCTGCGAAGAACATCAGCTCGCTGGCCAGCCACACGATGGTGCCGACCGACACCGGGTTGGGCCGGTTGACGCTCAGGTGCGGTGGGGCGGAGGTCGCAGCCGTCGTAGTTGACACCCCGTCATTATGGGGGACGAGCGTGCCGAGTGGGACCAAGGGCCCGACCGCGCGTCCTGAGGGTCTCAGGGCCGGCTCAGCGCTGGGACCAGGCCCGACCCGTCCGGACGCGTCCTGACCTCGGCGCGCCCCGGCCGGTCCCACGGCGCCCCACCCGGAGTGTCCGGCCCGGGCCCGTCACGGCCGTTGGCGGCCGCGGGCGTGCCAAGATGAGGCGCTGGTGGGCGGCCACCGCATCGGTCGAGGACGAGTGAGGCGAGGATGGCGACGACGGACGTGCACGACGAGTGGGACGAGACGGCAGGCGCTGCCCCGGCCTCCCTGCGTGTGCTGCTCTACAGCTCGGACGCGACCACGCGCGAGGCGGTCCGTCTCGCGGTCGGGCGCCGGGTCTCCCGGGACCTCCCGCCGGTGGAGTGGGTCGAGGTCGCCACCGCAGAGGTCGTCGTGTCCACCGTGGACGCCGGCGGTCTGGACCTCCTCGTCCTCGACGGTGAGGCCGCGAAGAACGGTGGCATGGGGCTGTGCCGGCAGCTCAAGGACGAGATCTACCGGTGCCCGCCGGTGCTGCTGCTCATCGGACGGCCCCAGGACGCCTGGCTCGCGTCGTGGTCCCAGGCGGACGCCGTCGTCGCCCGCCCGCTGGACCCGATCGCCGTCCAGGAGGCGGTCGCCGGTCTGCTGCGCACCTCGCACGCCGTGTGATGGCCGTCCCGGGACGCTCCTGGAGCGGGCTGCTCACGCGTCTGCTCGCCCGCGAGGACCTCACGGTGGCCGACTGCGCGTGGGCCATGGGGCAGGTGATGGCGGGGGAGGCCTCGCCGGTCCAGCTCGCCTCCTTCCTCGTCGCGCTGCGCTCCAAGGGCGAGACGGTCCAGGAGGTCAGCGGCCTGGTGCAGGAGATGCTGGCCCACGCGCACCGGATCGAGGTGCCGGGGCGGACCGTCGACATCGTGGGCACGGGTGGTGACATGCACCACACGGTCAACATCTCCACGATGGCGGCCCTCGTGGTCGCCGGCACCGGGGTCCGGGTCGTCAAGCACGGCGGTCGGGCGGCGTCGTCCTCGAGCGGGACGGCGGACGTGCTCGAGGCGCTCGGCCTCGACCTCGACCACCCGCCGCAGCGCGTCGCCGAGCTCGCCTCAGAGGTCGGCATCACGTTCTGCTTCGCCCAGGTGTTCCACCCTGCGATGCGCCACGCGGCGCCGACGCGCCGCGAGCTCGGGGTCCCGACGGCGTTCAACATCCTCGGTCCGCTCACGAACCCGGCCCAGCCGGCCGCCGCGGCGCTCGGGGTCCCGGACGCGCGGATGGCAGCCCTCATGGCGGGCGTGCTCGCCGACCGGGGCACGTCGGCGCTGGTGTTCCGTGGGCACGGTGGTCTCGACGAGCTGGCGGCCACCGGTCCGGCGACGGTCTGGTGGGTCCGCGCCGGCGAGGTGACGGAGCACGTCCTGGACCCGGCCGCGGACCTCGGCCTCACCCCGATCGACGTGGACCAGCTCCGCGGTGGCTCGCCCGAGCACAACGCCGACGTGGTCCGGCGGCTGCTGGCCGGGGAGGCCGGTCCGGTCCGCGAGACCGTCCTCCTCAACGCGGCCGCGGCCCTCGTGGCCGAGGGGTCGGTGCCGGGCACCGAGGTGGGGGGGCTCGTCGACCGTCTCCGCGCCGGCCTGGCCACCGCGGCGCGGGCTGTCGACGAGGGACAGGCGGCGGCGGTGCTCGACCGCTGGATCACGGCGTCCAACGCCTGACGGCGGTCTCGGCCGCCCGGACGGAGGGCGAGGGGCTGGCCCCGGGCTCAGTCACCCAGGCCGAGGTCGAACGCCTGCTCCAGGTCGTGGGCGGAGTAGGCGCGGAAGGCGATGTACGTCTGGGTCCGCAGGACGCCGTCCACCTTGCTGATCCGGTCGGCGATGACGTCGGCCAGCCGGTCGTGCTCACGGACACGCACCATGGCCACGAGGTCGACCTCGCCGGTCACCGAGTAGACCTCGCTCACCCCGGGGATCTCGGCCACCTGCGCCGCGATCTCCGGGATCCGTGCCGGGTCGGTGTCGATGAGGACGATGGCCGTGATCATGGGGCTCCTCCGGTGGTGGTGGCACTCATCATGCCGCGGACGGCGCCGGTGCGTCCGACGTCCGGCCCGGGGGAGGTCGTGGCGGCGGTGACTGCGAGCACGGCGGGTGACGCACCGGGCACGCGGTACGCCTCCGCGCCGCGGACCGGGCACGCCCACCCCTCGCCGAGCTCCACGAGGCGCACGCCCTCCTGCTCGAGCCATGCCAGGACGAGGTCCAGCTCCTCGGGGTGCGCCCGACCTGCCGGGAGGACGGGTCGCCCGACGTGCTCGGCGGTCGCCACGAGGGCGTCGATCGCCGGACGGGGATCGGCCCGGGGCGGCGTGGTGGCGGTCCCGCAGAGGCGTCCGTGCCGGACGACCACGACCTCCCAGCCGCCCTCGTCGCTGCGCCGCGCCGCGACGACCTCGGGCAGCGCGGCCAGGCGGCGGGAGCGCTGCGCCCGGGCGGCGCCGCGCAGGAAGGACTCCAGCCGGTCGCGGACGGCCGCGGCCTCCTCGAAGCGCTCCTCCGCGGCGAGGGCGGCGATGCGGCGCGCGTGGGCGGCGACGACCGGCTCGGGGTCCCCGAGCATCGCCGCCCGGACGTCCGCGACGATGCGGGCGTAGTCGGCGGCGTCCTGGTCGCCCGTGCACGGCGCACCGCAGCGTCCCATCCCGGCGAGGGCGCACGCGGCGGCCAGGGGTGCAGGTCGGGCCGGGAGCCTCCCGCTGCACTGACGCAGCGGGAAGGTCGCGTGCAGCGCCTCCACCGCCGCCTGGGCCGTCCCCCGCGCGCCGAACGGCCCGATGTGGGTCGCCTCCTCGGCCCGGTGCGGGTCACCCAGGTCACGGACGACGGAGAGCCGGGGGAACGGCTCGACGGTCAACCGGACCCACGGCTGCCGCTCGGGGAACCGCGACCGCCGGTTGTACCGAGGTCGGTGCTCGGCGATGAGACGGAGCTCGCGGACCCTGGCCTCGAGCACCGTGCCGCAGACGACCGGGACCACCCGCTCGGCGAGCATGACCATCTCGGTCATCCGCCGACGCGACTCGGCGGCGGTGAAGTACGAGCGCACCCGCGTCCGGATGTTCGTCGAGGTGCCGACGTAGAGCACCTCACCCCGGCCGTCGACGAACTGGTAGACACCGGGGGCGTCCGGCAGCCCGTCCGCCAGGTGCCGTCGCTGCCGCCGGGCCGCCGGGACCCGGTCCGCGGCGGTGGCCAGGTCCTCCAGTGTCGTCACGCCGAGCGCGCCCAGCCGGTCCAGGAGGCCGTGGAGGACGTCCACCGTGGCGCGGGCGTCGTCGAGGGCGCGGTGCACAGGGGTGACCTCTGCGCGGAAGTACGCGGCGAGCGTGGCCAGCTTGTTGTTCGGCACGTCGTCGCGGGTGAGCGCACGGCGGGCGAGCGCGACGGTGTCCACGACGCGCGGTCCCGGCCACGGGTGCCCGTGCCGGGCGGCCGCCGCACGCAGGAAGCCGATGTCGAACGGTGCGTTGTGGGCCACGAGCACCGCGCCGTGCGCGAACTCGAGGAATGCCGGCAGCACCTCGGCGATCGTGGGGGCGCCCCGGACCATCGAGGTGGTGATGCCGGTGAGGGCGGCGATCGACGCAGGCACCGGGGTGCCCGGGTCCACGAGCGTCTGCAGCTCGCCCAGGACCTCCCCACCCCGCACGCGGACCGCCCCGATCTCGGTGATCGCGCAGGATTCCGGGCTGCCCCCCGTCGTCTCGAGGTCGACGACGACGAACGTCACCTCCTGCAGCGGGGTCGCGCTCGCGTCGAAGGCCTCGAAAGTCGGCTGCACGGCTGCTGCGGTCGGCATGGCCGGGACGATAGGCGGGCCCACCGACACGGTGGAGCGGACACGCGGCCGTCGTGCGTCTCCTCGCACCGCAGGCCGGGGTGGCCGGCGACCGCCCGCCGAGGGCACCCGTGGTGGCCCGTGGTGGCCCACGGCGGCCGTGTCGGTGGTGGCGCCTACCGTGCGAGGCATGATGATCGACTGCGACACCTGCACGGTCCGCGGCGACGCCTGCAGAGACTGCGTCGTCACGTTCCTGACCATCCCCGTCCGGGCAGCGTCGGCCGTGGACCTGGACGACGCGGAGCGGCGCGCGATCGCCGTCCTCTCCGGGTCGGGCCTGGTCCCGCCGCTGCGTCTCGCTCGCGCCCAGTAGACCCGGGCGACCGGTGGGACGGAGAGCCGGAGGCGTCGGCACCTCACCGATCCCCGCCGGGTGCCGGGGCCACGCGGCTGCGCGCCGGCGCGGACGTCCGGAGGCCCGTGGCGCCCAGCACACGCGGGGTGGGACGCGTCGGGGCGCGCGGCCGCTTGTGCAGCCGCGCGCCCCGGTGGCGATCAGTCGCGCGATCCCTGACCGTCGCCCGTGTAGATCGCCTCGACCTCACCGGCGAAGTCCTTGAGCACGAGTGACCGCTTCACCTTCATCGACGGCGTGAGGTAGTCGTTCTCGATGGTGAAGTCGGTGTCCAGCACCGAGTACTTGCGGATCGACTCCGCCCGCGAGACCGCCTGGTTGGTCCGCTCGACAGCCCGGTCCAGTGCCGCCCGCACCTGGGGGTGCCGTGCGGCCGCCGGGACGTCCATCTCCGGCAGGTCGTGGGTCGAGAGCCAGCCCGGCAGTGCCTCGGCGTCGAGCGTGATGAGGGCACCGATGAACGGCTTCTGGTCACCGACGACGACGACCTGGCTCACCAGCGGGTGCCCGCGGAGCCGGTCCTCGAGGACGGCGGGTGCGACGTTCTTGCCGCCGGCCGTCACGATGATCTCCTTCTTGCGCCCCGTGATCCGCACGAAGCCGTCGGCGTCGACGGAGCCGAGGTCACCGCTGCGGAACCACTCGCCGTCGAACGCCTCGGCCGTCGCCTCGGCGTTGTTGTGGTAGCGGGTGAAGACGTGCGGGCCGCTGAGGAGGATCTCGCCGTCGTCGGCGACCCGGACCGCCGCACCGGGCAGCGGAGGGCCGACCGTGCCGATCTTCGTCGCCTCGGGCAGGTTGACCGTCGTCGGAGCGGTGGTCTCGGTGAGGCCGTAGCCCTCGAGCACCTTGAGCCCCACACCGCGGTAGAAGTGCCCGAGCCGCTCGCCGAGGGGCGCGCCCCCGGAGATCGCCCAGCTCGCCTGGCCGCCCAGCGCCTTGCGGATCTTCGACAGCACGAGGACGTCCGCCACCTTGTGCTGCAGGCGCAGCCACGGGCTCGGACCCTTCGGCTCGTCGAGGGCGCGCGAGTAGACGATCGCCGTCTTCGCGGCCCGCTGGAAGATGGCCCGCTTGCCACCTGCTGCGGCCTTCTGCTCCGAGGAGTTGTAGACCTTCTCGAAGACGCGCGGGACCGAGAGGATGAAGGTCGGCTTGAACTCCCCGAGGTCCGCGACGAGCGTCTTGGTGTCGGGGCTGTGGCCGAGCGTGGCGCCGGCGGCGACGACGAGGACCTCGATGAACCGGGCGAAGACGTGCGCCAGCGGCATGAAGAGCAGGGTGCGCGAACCGGGCGGGCAGACCTCCTTGCCCAGCTTCGCGACCGCGTTGCGGCACAGGACGACGAAGTTGCCGTGCGTGAGCTCGACGCCCTTGGGCCGGCCGGTGGTCCCGGACGTGTAGATGATCGTGGCGACGTCGTCGAGGTTCGCCAGGGCGCGCCGTCGTGCGATCTCCTCGTCGGGCACGCTGCGACCGGCCTCCATGAGGTGCTCGACCGCGTCGTGGTCCAGCACGAGGACCTCGCGCAGGTCCGGAGCGCTCGGGCGGGCGTCCTCGACGACGGCGGCGTGAGCCGTGGACTCGACGACGAGCAGGCGCACGTCCGCGTCGGTGACGATCCACTCCACCTGTTCGGCGGAGGACGTCTCGTAGATCGGTACCGCGACGCCGCCGGCCGCCCAGATCGCGAAGTCCAGGAGCGTCCACTCGTACCGTGTCCGGCTCATGATGCCGACCGACTGCCCGGGCTCGACACCCTTGGCCACGAGGCCCTTCGCGACGGCGACGACCTCGCGGTCGAACTCGCGGGCGCTGACCGTGGTCCAGACGGCCCCGAGGCCACCCTTGCGCTCCATCATCGTGCCGTCGCCCTGGCTGGCGACCCGCGCCGCGAGGAGCGTGTTGAGGTTCTCGGCGGGGTCGACCTCGACGAGGAGGGGGGTGCGGAACTCGTCCATTCTGGCTCCAGTGGCAGGTGGATGGTGGAGGAACCATACCTACTGAGGGGTACCCGCCGGGCGTGGTACGGGGGCGCGGGACAGGGACGCGACGCCGCGCACGCCACGTGCCGGTCGTCCCACCGGTCCGGGCGTGCTCGTCGGTAGCCTCCTCGTGCGGCGAAGCACTCGCCAGGAGATCGGCACGAGGACGGGCATGGACACGATCGGTGTGGACATCGGCGGGACGAAGATCGCCGCGGGGGTCGTCGACGAGGACGGGGCCGTCCTCGCGCAGGCCAAGCGCGACACCGTGGCGGGAGACCCGGCGGAGATCGACCGCGCGGTCGCGGACCTGTTCCTCGAGCTCTCCGCCGACTTCGAGATCGGTGCCCTGGGGATCGCGGCGGCGGGCTACATGAGCTCGGACCGGCGCACGGCCTTGTTCGGGCCCAACGTCGCGTGGCGGGCCTACCCGCTGCGCGACAGGGTCGCGGAGCTCGTCGGCCGCCCGGAGCTGAAGATCGTCGTCGAGAACGACGCCAACGCGGCCGGCTGGGCCGAGTTCCGTTTCGGGGTGGGTCGTGACGTCGAGGACATGGTCATGCTCACCGTGGGCACCGGGCTCGGGGGGGCCGTCGTCGTCGACGGGCGGCTCCTGCGCGGTGCGTGGGGCGTGGCGGCCGAGGTCGGACACCTGCGGGTGGTCCCCGAGGGGCACCTGTGCGGGTGCGGGCAGCGGGGGTGCTGGGAGCAGTACGCCTCCGGGTCCGCGCTCGTCCGCGAGGCCCGGCAGGTCGCCGCGACGCAGCCGGACCGCGCGGCACGCCTGCTCGAGCTGGCCGGTGGCGACGCCGCCCAGGTGAGCGGCCCCTCCGTGACGGTCGCCGCGGCAGAGGGCGACGCCCTGTCGATCGCGCTGCTGGCCGATCTCGGCCGATGGGTCGGCGCCGGGGCCGCGAGCGTCGCGGCCCTCCTGGACCCGGCGCTGTTCGTCGTCGGCGGCGGGGTGGCGGAGGCGGGGGACCTGCTGGTCGGCCCGGCGCGCGAGGCGTTCGCGACGCACCTGTCGGCGCGCGGCTACCACCCCGAGGCCCAGTTCGAGCTCGCCGCGATGGGCAACGAGGCGGGGATGGTGGGCGCGGCGGATCTGGCCCGCCTCTGACC
>NZ_CAMPHH010000003.1 GCF_946885855.1 uncultured Actinotalea sp.
GGGCATCGCCGCAGGCCCCCGCGTGGGCGCTGGCCTGCGGGAGGCCGGGGCGGGGCCCACAGCGCCCCGCCCGCGCCTCGACGACGCCCCGGACACGCCCGCTCAGGCGTCCCGGACGGACGGGGCCGGGACGGCGGCCTCGTGGTGGATCGGCCCCGCGGCCCGCGACAGCGGCACCCCCTGGCCGCCCCAGCGGAGCGCGACGATCTCCGCGGCGATCGAGACCGCCGTCTCCTCCGGCGTCCGCGCGCCGAGGTCGAGCCCGATCGGCGAGCGCAGCCGCGCCAGCTCGCCCTCGCCCACCCCGGCCGCCCGGAGCCGCTCCAGCCGGTCCTCGTGCGTCCGGCGGGAGCCCATCGCCCCCACGTAGGCGACGTCGAGACGCAGCGCCGCCTCGAGCACCGGCACGTCGAACTTCGGGTCGTGCGTGAGGACGGCGATGACCGTCCGCGCGTCCACGAGCCCCCGCTCGACCTGGCCGCGCAGGTAGCGGTGCGGCCAGTCGACGACCACCTCGTGCGCCTGCGGGAACCGGGCGACCGTCGCGAAGACGGGCCGCGCGTCGCACACGGTGACGCGGTAGCCGAGGAACTGCCCCATCCGGACGAGCGCGGCCGCGAAGTCGATGGCGCCGAAGACGATCATCCGCGGCGCGGGGGCCCAGGTCTCGACGAAGACGTGCGCGCCCTCGCCGCGCCGCTGGCCGTCCGGGCCGTAGGTCACCGTGCCGTTCCGGCCGGCCGCCAGGAGGCCGCGGGCGTCCTCGCGGACCGCGTCGTCGAGGCGGTCCGTGCCCAGCCCACCGGCCGTCCGGACGTCCCCTCCGTCGACCGTGAGCACGAGGCGGCGGCCGACCCGCGCCGCGTCGGGGTGCACGACGAGGGTCGCGACCGCGACGGGCTCCCCACGGTCGACCGATGCCGCGACGTCGGGGAGCTCGGGGAACGAGGCCCGGTCGACCCGCTGGACGAACACGTCCAGCGTCCCGCCGCACGTGAGACCCACGGCGCCGGCGTCGTCGTCGGAGACGCCGTACCGCTGCAGGACGGGCACGCCCGTGCCGACGACCTCACCGGCCAGCTCGTACAGCGCGCCCTCGACGCAGCCGCCCGAGACCGAGCCGACGGCCTCGCCGTCGGGACCGAGGAGCATCGTCGCGCCCGTCGGCCGGGGTGCGGAGTGCCACGTCTGCACGACGGTGGCGACACCCACCGGCCGGCCCTGCGACCACCAGCGCAGGAGCTCCGGCAGCACGTCCTTCATGCGTCCTCCTCCGGCGTCGGCCCGGCGGGTGCCCGGCGAGTCCGATCCGTATCGAGGATACGATCCGCGTCCGTGCTCGCGCCGACCCGGTCGCCGCCCACCGTCGGGTCGATGCCGACGCGTGCGGCGTCCCCCTCGACGTCCACGTCGCGCCCGTCCGCCACGTCCTCGCACGGCACGCGGCGGACCGGCCCCCGGGCGAGGACGTCACGGGCACCGCGGTCCCCGCGTGCCTCCGCCAGCACCGGCGGCCAGTGCGCACGGCCGAGCACGACCGGGTGCCCCGGCTCGCCGTCGTAGGTGGCCTGCACCAGCGCGTGCGCGGTCGCGGCGCGCCCGCCGTCGCGAGCCGCGGCCAGGACGCGCGCCACCGCCGTCCCGGTCAGACCGGGGGTGTCGACCAGGACGACGAGCGCCGCGTCCGCCGCCGTCATCGCGCGGGCGCCGAGCCCGGCGCGCAGCGAGGCGGACTGGCCGTCGGCCCACCCGGCCGCGACGACGACGTCGACGCCCTCCGGCACGAGGGCGCGGGCCTCCTCCGCGGCCGCTCCGAGCACCACCACGACCCGGTCGCACCCGCCCGTGCGCAGGGCCGTGCAGCGGTCCCCCACCCACCCCTGGACGAGCGCCTTGGGTCGCCCGAAGCGACGGCCGGCGCCGGCGGCGAGCACCAGGCCGACGACGACGCCCGGCGCGTCGGGCCCGGCGGTCACCGGAGCACCAGCGTGGCGACACCGCCGACGATGAGCAGGGCCCCGATGACCGTGGTGGGCCGGATCTGCTCGACGTTCCGCAGGAAGACCACGCTCACCGGGATGACGACGACGGGCACCGCCGCGGAGATCGCGACGGCGATGGCCACGGGGATGTGCAGGGTCGCCGCGATGACCATGATCTGGCCCCCGATCGCGAGGCCCCCCGCGAGGAACCAGAGGCCGAGACCGCGCCGGTCCGCACGCTGGAGGTCGGCGCGCAGCTCGCGGATCTTGACGTGGAAGAGGAGGTAGACCGCGATCCCGGCGATCCCGCCGATGAAGCCGCCCAGGATCGGCTCCGGCCACTCCCGGACCGCACCGCCGCGCGCGACGTTGCCGAGGGCGTACCAGACCGCGGCGAGCAGCGCCGGCACGAGGACCGCCGGCGGGATCGTCTCCATGCGTCGCCTCCGGCCGGTCTCCGCGAGCGCCTCTGCCGGTCGCGGCACCCGGTTGGTCAGCAGCAGGCCGACGAGGACGACCGCCATGGCGACGAGGTCGACCCAGCCCAGGCGCTCCCCCAGCAGCAGGAAGGCGAAGACGGCCGCGAACGCCGGGTTGACGACCTGCACCGCGGCGGCGCGCGAGGGCCCCATGGTCTGCACCGACCTGAAGTAGCCGCGCCGGCCGAGATAGCTCGCGAAGAGACCGGCGAGCACGAACCAGAAGAACGCCGACCACACCACCGGGGTGACGCCGCCGCGGACCGCGACCTGGACGGCGGCCGCCACGCCGGCGACGACGACGTTCGCCGCGAGCGCGACGAGGAAGCCGATCCCCTGGTCGAGCCGGCGTCCGGCCGCGCGCACGACGAAGGAGTTGCACGAGAACATCAGCAGGGCGCCGAGCGCCAGGAGATCACCCATCGTGGGCCGCCGTCACCGTCCGGTGGGCCCGGGCGACCCGGCCCACCACGCTCAGGGCCGCGGCGCTGGCCGCCGCGAGCACGAGGAAGCTCTGCCCGACCGTCAGCACGAGGGTCGCGGCACCGAACAGCAGGGGCGCGGTGAACTTGCCGACGTTGCGCACCGTCCCGGTCAGGCCCGTGTAGGTGGAGCGCGCCTCCGGCGGCGCCATCTCCGTCACGAGGACGTTGTGGGCGACGCCGTACACGCCGTCCTGGAGACCGAAGACGAGGAGCGCGCCGACGAGCACCGCGGGCGCGGGCGCGAACGCCATCGCGACCATGCTCGCCGTCGTCGTCACCAACGCGCCTGCGATGAGCTGCGGGGACGTCCACCGGTGGGCGAGCCGCTCCGTCAGGGCGGCGGAGACCGCCGCCAGGGTCGACGCCACGCCGAGCGCGAGGCCGACGGCCGCGGGCGACATCCCGAGCTCCGTCACCGCGAGGACGGCGACGTAGGTGAGGACCGCGTACTTGGTGATGAACCGCGCCGCGGCGAGCACCTGCACGCCGACGAGCGCCGGGGAGCTGCGGACCGCGGTCCTCGCCTGACCGCGGGGCCGCGGCTTCGGGCGCGCGGACGGCAGCCGGAGCCACGCGAGCACGGCCACGGGGAGCGCCAGGAGCGTCACCCCGAACGGGGCCCACCAGGCCAGGGCGATGAGGAGGCCGCCGACGGCGGGTGCCACGGCCTCGGCCACGGCCATCGCGATGATCCGGCGGCTCTGCCCCCGGGCGGCCGCCGGGCCCGAGGGCACGACGAGCCCGATGATCGCGACCGAGAGCGACAGCGCCGCTCCGAAGGCGGCGCCCTGGAGCGCCCGCGCCAGGAGGAGCACCGCGAGGTCCGGTGCGACCATCGACAGGGCGCCGGCGAGGCCGAAGAGGAGCATCGAGCCGGCGAAGACCGCGCGGACGCCGAACCGGTCGGCCAGGATGCCGGCGCCGAGCGCCGAGAACATGCTCGGGAACAGGAACGCCGTCGTCAGCAGCGCGACCTGCGCGGTGCTGAGCCCGAACTCGGCCTGGATCGCC
Source organism: uncultured Actinotalea sp. (assembly GCF_946885855.1). The sequence goes on from NZ_CAMPHH010000003.1 coordinate 3,958, forward strand.
GGGATGCCCGGCGCGATGACCTGGATCCCCGTGGTCGCGATCCCCGCGCCGAGGCAGGCGACCAGGATGACGCCGCTGCTGCTGCCGGGGCCTCGCGGGCCGCGCTCGGGCACCTGCTCGGGTGGGCTCACGGTCACCTCTCGTGGACGGCGCGGGGTTCGGCCGGCGCGGTGTTCGGCCGGGGCGGGTCGTCAGTACGGCAGCAGGGACCCGCCCTCCACGGGCACACCGAGGAGGGTCACGAAGACGAGGTACAGCGAGGCGCACACGAGTGTCGTGGTCACCACGGTCGTCCGCCAGCTCTCGCGCGTCACCAGCCGGAGGAACAGGACGAAGATCACCGGCACGGTGACGGCCAGGCCGAGCAGCCAGCTCGCCGGGAGCAGCGCCGCCGTGAGGACGAGGCTGGTCAGGAGCCGGCGGTTCATCTCCCGGCGCTCGCGCGCCACCGCCTCGGGGTCCTCCACCGCGTCGACCGCGACGGCGCCCGGCGGACCCGGCTCGTCGTCGGCCGAGACGGAGGCGGCTTCGTCACGCGGGCCCTCACCGCCCGGCCGCCCGACGAGCTCCGCCGCCTCCTGCTCGAGCTGGTGCATCATCGCCTCCGCGCCCTGCCCGTCCGCGATGAAGCCGCCGAAGCGGGACCGCAGGGGACGCACCAGCGCGACGCCGAGGTAGAGGACGACCAGCGCGAGCAGCGCGCTCGCCGTGAGGACGGGGAACGTCCGCCCCTCCTCCGTGAAGTCCGTGGCCAGCAGGAGCGCGGCCAGCGCGACGGAGCCGAGGAGACCCATGAGGACGATCGACACCGGCCGGGTCGCGGACCGGACCCCGGCCTCGAGGTCCTCGCGGGACCGCTTGCCGGCCCGGCGGGAGTTGACCACCTCGTACACGAGGACGGCGACGGTGAGGATGACGAGCACCAGCGAGATCGGGCGGGTGACGAACCCGCTGAGGCCGCCGAAGGTGGACAGCGTCTGCAGGTAGGACCGCTCGACCATAGGGCCGAGGATGAAGCCGAGGATGAACGGGATGATCGGCATCCCCGCGGACCGCATGAGGTAGGCCAGCAGCCCGAAGCCGATCGAGACGATCACGTCGACGATGCTGAGGTTGAGGGCGTAGGCACCGATGACGGCCAGCATGAGGACGGTCGGTGACAGCAGGCCCGGCCGGACGCGCGTGACCTGGAGCAGCTGGGGCCCGAAGAGCAGGCCGAGCGCCGAGGACAGGAAGCTCGCGCCGATGAGCACGAGGATCGCGATCCAGACGATGTCGGGCTGGTCGCGGATGAGGTTCGGGCCCGGCGTCACGCCGTGGATCACCATGGCGCCGAGCACGATGGCCCAGTCCGAGCTGCCCGGGATCCCGAACGCGAGGCTCGGGAGGGCGGAGCCCGAGTCCTTGGCGTCGTTCGACGCCTCCGGCGCCAGCACGCCGCGCGGGTCGCCCTGGCCGAAGCGCCCGTCCTTCGAGGTGCGCGCCGCCTGGAAGTACGCGAGGAACGCGGCGACGGTGCCGCCGACCGCCGGCACCAGGCCGACGCCGGTGCCGATGAGGGAGGACCGGATGAGCAGGAAGGGCTGCTTGACCGTGTAGACGACGCCCTCCCACACCTGGCGGTGCCCGAACTTCAGCTCGGCCACGTTCGCCGCGACCTTCTGGTTCGTCCGCAGGAGCTGCAGCGCCTCGGTGACCGAGAACATGCCGACCAGCACGATGACGACCTCGAAGCCGTTGAAGAGCGCCGGCTGGTCGAAGACGTACCGGACGTCCCCACCGATCGGCGCGAAGCCGACGAACGACACGAGGATGCCGAGCAGACCGGACACGACGCCCTTGAGCATCGAGCCTCTCGCCGCCATCGCGATGATGGCCAGGCCGAAGACCCCGAGCATCGCGAACTCCGGGAAGGAGAACGCCAGGATGATGCTCCGCACCGCGGGGATGAGCGCGATGAGGACCAGCGTGCCGATGAGGGAGCCGAGGAAGGACGCGGAGGCCGAGATGCCGATCGCGAAGCCGCCGCGGCCCTGCCGGGCCAGCGGGTAGCCGTCCAGCGTCGTCGCGGCGCTCGGGGAGGACCCGGGGACGTTGAGCAGGATCGCCGTGATGGAGCCGGTGAACGACTGGCCCGCCAGGGCGGCGACGAAGAGCCCCATGGCGGACGAGGTGTCCATCCCGTACGTGAACGGGATCATCAGCGCGATCCCGACCGATCCCCCCAGACCAGGGAGCAGACCTGTGAGCATGCCGTTCATGCAGCCGAGCAGGAAGGCCAGGAGGAACGGCCAGGTCCACATGTCGGCGAGGGCCATGGGGAGGCCGTCGATGAAGTCCACAGGAGTGCTCCCTGGTCAGGGGTGGCGCCCGCCGGTGCGGGACGCCGCGGTCACGTCGCGGGCGTGCCGTCAGCTGCTCAGTTGGGGGACGAGGACCTTCATCTGCTCGACCTGGTCGAGCATGACCCCCGTCGCGGCCTCCCAGTCCCGCGGGACGATCGGGCGCTCCGCCGTCTCGGCCCACGCGGCGAACGCGTCGCTGCTCAGGGCCTCGAACATGGTGTCCCGCAGGTAGGTGGCGACCTCCTCCGGCAGGTTCGGCGGAGCGACGATGAGGCGCAGCTCGGTGACGACGCCCTCGAGGTCCGGGTACCCGGCGTCCGCGGCACCGGGCACGTCCGCGAGCCACTCGAGCTCGCTGGACCGCTGGTCCTCGGTGCCCAGGAAGAGCAGAGGACGCACGTCGCCGGAGTCGATGAAGCCGACGACGTCCGTGGCGCCGTAGACGAAGAAGTCCGCGTCGCCGCGCAGCGCCGCCGCGACGACCTCGGAGGAGCCCTCGGCGCCGTAGGTGACCGTCGCGTCCAGACCCAGCGCCTCGATCGTCGCCGCCGTGGCCAGTGCCGACGAGGAGCCCTCCTCGACGGTGATCGACCGCAGGCCCGTCGCGCCGATGAGGTCGTCGACGGACTCGTAGTCCGAGTCCGCCGGGACGTAGACCACGTAGGCGTTCTCGTCGACGCTGCCGAGGACGGTGAACTCCTCGGTCTCCCACTGCGCGAGGTCCGGGTTCTGGATCTGCTGGGCGATGGCGGCCGGCATCGGCAGGATGCCCACCGTGTACCCGTCCGGGTCGGCGGTGAACATGCTCGTGATGCCCTGGGGCAGCGGAGGCGTGTTGCGGATGACGACGTCGACGCCGTCGGGCAGGTAGCCCTCCTCGACCAGCACCTGCGCGACGCCGCGCGAGTACGTGTCGAAGCCGCCGCCCGGGCTGTAGGGCACGATCCACTCGATGTCCTGGTCGGGCTCCCACGCCTCGACGGGGGCCTCGGACTCCCCGCCGCCGGCCGAGCCGCCGTCGTCGTCGGAGGAGTCGGAGCCGCCGTCGGAGGAGCACGCGACGAGGACCAGGGGAAGGGTCACGGCGGCGGAGAGGGCGAGGAGCCGGCGCCGACCGGTGGTGCTGAGGGAACGGGACATCTGCGCGATCCAATCCGTGTGACCCGTGGGGGACGGGTGCTGGTGGTACCGGTGACCCCTCGCCGTCGAGGGGGTGGTGCGCGTGCGATCAGCGTCTGCCGCGCCGCATCGACCCGCCAGGGCCGAACGGCTGACGTCAGCGGTACTCGGGGATGATCTCCTCGGCCCAGAGGGTCATCTGCTCGGTGAGGTCGTCCATCGTGGGGTAGATCATCTTCAGTTCGAAGTGGGTCACCCCCGCGTCGACGAACTCCGCGACCCGGCGCTTGACCGACTCGACGGAGCCGAAGATGTGACGGTCGAGCGCGAACTTGATCTCGTCGACGTCGCGCTCGTAGGTGTTGCTGCTGGTGCTCACCGTGGGGATCGCCCGCTCGAGCGCCTTGTCCTCGTCGCGCATGATCACGGTGAGCTTCTCGACCGCGATGGTGATCGCGTCCGGGTCGCGACCGTGCTCGACGGCCGCCTCCCGCACGATCCCCGTGCCACGGGCCATCTCGGCCGGGGACAGCCAGCCCGGCACCCAGGCGTCGCCGAGGCGGCCGGTGCGCCGGGCCGCGTGGTCCGTCCAGCCGCCCACCCACAGGGGCGGGCCCGGCTTCTGGAGGGGCTTGGGGTAGATCTCGGCGCCCTCGAAGCTGACGAAGTCGCCGTGGTACGTCGCGAGCGGCTGCTCCCAGATGGCGCGCATCGCCTCGATGTACTCGTCGGTCATCCGGCCCCGCTTGCGGAAGTCGACGCCGAACACGCCGAACTCGTCCGACTCGTAGCTGGCCTTGGAGCCGAGGCCCACGCCGGCGAGCAGGCGCCCCCCGGAGAGGTGGTCGAGCGTCGCGAGCTGCTTGGCCGCGTAGATCGGGTTCCGCGTCGGCATGACGAGGCAGGCGACGCCCAGCTTCACCTTCGACGTGATCGCGGCGAGGTAGGCGAGCGTCGTGAGCGACTCGTAGAAGTCGGCCGACTGGTCGTCCGCGAGCGCCTCGTGCGCGCCGGACGAGATGTGGTGCCGGTGCATCTCCGTGCTCCACACCACGTGGTCGTGGACGAAGATCGAGTCGAACCCGAGCTCCTCCGCCTCCTGCGCCGCCCGGGCGATGTTCGCCACCGACGACAGGGGTCCCGAGTTGGGCACCCGGATCCCGAACGAGACCTCCGCCATGCGCACGTCCTCTCACTCCCGCGCCTCGTCGCGCGATAGTGAATACAATATTGTCGATCATGGTGCAGGGCAAGCAGCGCGCTGTAACGGTCTGGTGAACTACGCGGTCGGGCGCCCCCGAGTCCGTACACGGCCCCGGACGACGCCCGGCCCGCCCCCTGCGAGGAGGGGACGGGCCGGGGCGCGACCGGGGACGAGGCCCGGGACCGCGTCAGTTCGCGGCGGTGTCGCTCTCCAGGGCCATCGACTGGAGCGCCTGTGAGACCTTCATGAGGTGGCTCGAGAGCCACTGCTTGGCACCCTCGACGTCTCCGTCGTGGATGCGCTGGAGGAACACCTCGTGGCCGTGCCCCGGGTCCACCCGCTGGAGCAGCAGGTACCGGCCGACGGACCCCCGCAGCTGGTTGGCGAGGTCCAGGGCGCGGGGGCGGCCCGCCTGCTCGTACAGCAGCTGGTAGAGCTCGCGCCGGATGTCGAGGCCGCGGCCGAGCTCCTCGACGTTGTCGAGCTCGGCGGCCTTCTCCTCGAGGCGGCGCAGGACGTCCTCGTCCAGCCGCTGCATCGCCCGCTCGAGCAGGTAGGTCTCGACGAGGACGCGCATCTCGTAGATCTCCGCGATCTCCTCCGCGCTGAGGACGGAGACCGTCGCGCCCCGGTACGGGTGGATCCGCAGGAGGCCCTCACTCTCGAGCTGCCGCAGGCTCGCACGCACGGGCATCCGGCTGATCCCGAGGATCGACGCGATCTCGTCGAGGTTCAGCCGCTGCCCCGGCGGGAAGGCGCCCTGGTGGATCGCCTCCCGGATGAAGGACTGGGCCATGTCCTCCACGGTCTGGTACGGGCCGCGGACGGCGTCCGCGATCGACTCCAGCTGACCGTCGGTCGCGCCGGAGGCCCCGTTCAGGTTGTTCGCCATCGATGTCCTCGCCTCGGTGTCAGCGTGGGCGCGATCATACAAGCGCCCGTCACGTTCGTGGATCTGTGATGTGACTCGTGTCGGTCGGCGTCCAGCACCGGGCGTCGGCAGACGGCGTACGGCACCGCCGTCGCGGGCGATGCCCCGCGCGGCGGTGGCGAGGGTGGGAGTGCAGGGTCCCGGCGCCCTCCTCGGCTCGGCGGTCTCGGTCGGTCCGGCCCGGCAGGTCCGGCTCAGCCGGTCCGGGTCGGGCGGTGCTCAGTCGGTCTCGGGCAGGTCGTTCGCCAGGCGCCACACGCGCTCGGGGGTGAGCGGCAGACGCGTCGGCCAGCGGCCGACGGCTCGCGCCACCGCTGCGGCGACGGCACCGCCGATGGGGTTGAGCTGCCCCTCACCCGCGCCCTTCGCCCCGTACGGCCCGACGCCGTCGCGGCGCTCGGCGAGGATGAGGTCGATCTTGCGCGGCATGTCGCCCACGCGCGGGACGCGGTAGTCGACGACGTTCGCGTTCGCCAGCTGCGGACCGTCGTAGACGAGCTCCTCGTACAGCGCACCGCCCAGGCCCTGCGTCGCCGCCCCGAGGTCCTGGCCCTCGACCGCCTGCGGGTTGATCGCGAAGCCGACGTCGGCGACGGTCACGAGCTGGTCGACCGCGACCGCCCCGGTCTCCGGGTCGATCTCGACCGCGACGCCGACCATGCCGGTCTCCCAGAAGGGAGGCATCTGCTTCGTCTCGCCCTCGCGACGCAGCAGCCCGACCCCCGTGATCTCCCCCGCCGAGCCGCCGAACCACTTCCGGACGACGTCGCCGTAGGCGAGCACCCGTCCGTCCGGCGCCGCGACGCCGCCCGGGACGGAGACGACGTCCTCGGCCGCGCAGCCGAACAGCTCGGCCGCCATCTGCCGGGCGCGCGCCTTGGCGTCGTCGCACGCCCGCTGGAGCGCGAGACCGACGAGCGTCGTGGTCCGGCTCGCGCCGGTCGTGCGTTCGTAGGCCGTCAGGGCGGTGTCCGACTGGCGCACCGAGACGACGTCGAGGTCCACCCCCAGCTCCTCCGCGGCCACCTGCGCCAGGAGGGACCGGCTGCCCTGCCCCATCTCCGTCGAGCCGCTCAGCACGATCACCGAGCCGTCGAACTGGACCCGGACCTGCGCCGTGGAGATCGGGTAAGCGCCGGCGTCCGACGCCGAGCAGCCGAAGCCGATGCCGTAGAACGGCACGTCCTTGCGGTCCCGCTCGAGCGAGTCGACGAGCAGCTCGAGGTCCGCGGGCAGGTCGGCGTCGATCCCCCGCTTGCCCGGCATGATCTCCTCGCCGGGCCGGACGAGGTTGCGCCGCCGGATCTCCGCCGGGTCGATGCCGAGCTGCTCGGCCGCTCGGTCGAGGTTGGTCTCCCCGGCCAGGTTCCCCTGCGGGGCGCCGAACCCGCGGTACGACGACGCCGGCGAGGTGTTCGTGTAGACGCTGCGGCCCCGGACCCGCAGGTTCGGCACCGTGTACGGGCCGAAGCAGCGGTTCACGGACTTCGCCATGACCAGCGGGCTGTTGTCCGCGTACGCGCCGGAGTCCATGACGATGTCGAACTCCCGGGCGAGGAACCGGCCCTCGGCGTCGAACGCGCTGCGCACGTGCACCTGCGCGGAGTCCACGCGGGTCGTGTAGATCGACTCCTCGACGGACAGGACGACCTTGACGGGCCGGCCCACGACCCACGAGCACACGGCCGCCAGCGGCTCGACCTTGGTGTACGACTTCGAGCCGTACCCGCCGCCGATGTACGGGACGGTGACCTGCACCTTCGCCAGCGGCAGACCGAAGATCCGCGCGAGGTCGTCGCGCACCATGAAGGGGTGCTGCGCGGTGCTGACCACCGTCAGCCCCTGCTCGCCGAACGCGGCGACCGCGTTGTAGGGCTCCATCGCGTAGGCGTAGAGCATCGGGAAGTGCACGGTGTTCTCGACGACCAGGTGCGCCTGCGCCATCGCGGCGTCGACGTCGCCCCAGCCGAGGTGCACCTCGTGGGCGAGGTTCGAGAGCTCCTTCGGCGCGTCGTCGTCGCCGGTCTTCGCGAGGTTCTTGAACCCCTCGTCGCCGGTCGCGTCGTACGTCTCCTCGTGGACCAGCGGCGCGCCGTCGGCCAGGGCCTGCTCCGCGGTGAGCACCGCGGGCAGGTCCTCGTAGCGCACGTCCACGAGGCCGACGCCGTCGGCCGCCGCCCCAGGGGTCTCCCCGAGGACGACGGCGACCGGCTCCCCGAAGTAGCGCACCTTGCCCGTGGCGAGGATGAAGTGGTCGGCGACGATGTGGCCGAACCGCGGCACGAGCCCCTCGAGGTCGTCGGCCGTGACGACGGCGACGACGTCCGGCAGCTCCAGAGCCGCGGAGGCGTCGATGCCGACGATCCGCGCGTGGGCCCGGTCCGAGCGGACCACCTTCGCGTGGAGCATCCCGGGCATCGTCACGTCGACCGTGTACTGGGCCTTGCCGGTGACCTTCTCGACGAGGTCCTTGCGCCGCACGGAGCGGCCGATGACCTGGTGGTCGTCGGCGTGGACGCTGCGGTGCTCGTTGGGGTGGGCGTGGCCGCCCTCGTGTCCCGCGCTCATGCCCGCTCCTCGCCCTCGTCGGAGGCGTCCGCCGCACCGGGCAGCCCCGCGCGGTCGTGCGCGTGGTGCGCAGCGGTGTGCTGCGCCGCGACCTGCTCGACGGCCTGGACGATCGGCCGGTACCCCGTGCACCGGCAGATGTTGCCCTCGAGGTGCTCCACGATCTCCTCGCGGTCCGGGTGGCGGTGCGTGTCCAGCAGGGCCTTGGACATCATGAGGAAGCCCGGGGTGCAGAAGCCGCACTGCAGACCCATGCAGTCGACGAAGGCCTCCTGCAGCGGGTGCAGCGTCTGGCCGTCGGACAGCCCCTCGACCGTCTCGACGCGGCGACCGTCGGCGTCCGCGGTGAGGTAGGTGCACGCGCTGACCGGACGGCCGTCGACGATGACCGTGCACGCGCCGCACACCTGGAGCTCGCAGCTCACCTTCGTGCCCGTCAGACCCAGGTCCTCGCGCAGGAAGTCCACCAGGACGGACCGCGCCTCGACGGTCCGCTCCACGACGGTGCCGTTCACCTCGACGCTGACGTCGACGCGGTACCCACCCGGGCTCTCCGCCACGGCGCCCGCCGTCGGCTGACTCGTCGGCTCCGCCATCACGCACCCACCTTCGACAGGGCCTCGACGGCCCGACGGACGTACACGGCCGTCACGTTCCGCTTGTACCGCTCCGAGCCGGTGAGGTCCGGCGTCGGGTCGACCTCCGCCGCGACGGCGGCGGGGTCGATGTCGCCGGGGCCGGCGACGTCCCAGACCATCGGGGCCTCGCCCACCGCGCCGACGACGAGCCGGGTGCGGCCCGCGTCCCGGTCCTCCACGAGCGCGACGCCGAGCGTCGGCCGCTCCATGACCTGGAACTTGAGGTAGACGGCCCGGGTCCCCGGCGTTGGGACGGGCACGCGGACGTCGAGCACGAGCTCCTCGGGCTCCTTGTCCGCGTAGTACGGGCCGAGGACGAAGTCCTGGACCGTCACCTCACGCCGCCGGTCCCCCGCGGCCACGAGCGTCACGCTCGCGCCGTGCGCGATGAGGGCGGTGCCGACGTCGGACTTGGGCTCGGCGAAGCAGAGGTTGCCCGCGATCGAGCCCTGCGCGCGCACGCGCGCGTTGCCGACCTTGTGCTCGACCCGCGCGAACATCGGCAGGTGCTCGGTCACGAGCGGGTGGACGGCGAGGTCCATGTGGGTCTCGCGGGCACCGATGACGAGCTCGCCGCCGTCGAGCTGCACGCCGGCCAGCTCATCCAGCCGCTTGACGTCCACGAGCGCGTCGGGGCGGTGCAGCCCGGCGCGCATGGCCAGCAGCAGCTCGGTGCCACCGCAGTACGGGGTGGAGTCCTCGCTGAGGACCTCGAGCGCGTCCTGCAGACGCCTCGGGCGGACCAGGCGGAACGGAGGGAGCATCACGCGGCCCCGAGCTCCGCCTGGGTGGCCGCGAAGAACTCGCCCATGATCTTCTCGGCCTTCTTGTTGATCGTGCCCGAGCCCATCGACGCGACCTTGCCGGTCACCTCGTACATGCCGTCGAAGACGACGCGCGTCCCGCTCCCGTGGGGGGCGAGCGCCATGGTCGCCTCGATCTGGAGCCGCGAGCCGACCTGGCGGTCCTCGCCCTCGGCACGGACGCGCAGGGACTCGCCCGGGACGACGTCGCTGACCACGATGTCGAGGTCCGCCCGCAGCTTGAAGGGGCCGAGCCGGTCCATGAGGACGGCCGTGTAGTGCGCCAGCGGGTCCAGCTCGACGGCGTCCTCGACGATCCCGACCCACCCGACGAGCCGGGGCACGTCCGTGAGGGTCTGCCAGGTGCTCTCCGGCGCGGCGGTGACGGCGAGCTCGCGGTGGAACTCCGAACGAGGCACGGCCTCTCCCTTCATCGGGCGGTCGACCGGCGTTCCGCCGGTTCGAATACTGTATACGAGTTGCCGCCGTCGCGGCAGCGCTTCGGTCCTGGGAGATCACCCCACGGGCGCGTCCGGCGTCAGCCGAGATCCATCGCCACGACCTTGTGCCGGGTGAACTCGAGCACCTCCTCGAGGCTGCTCTCCTTGCCCAGACCGCTCTGCCGGTAGCCCCCGAACGGTGTCCCCGGCACCCGCTTGCCCGTGCCGTTCACCCACACGTACCCGGCCTGGATCCGGTGCGCGGTGCGATGGGCGGTCCGGACGTCGTCGGTCCAGATGTTCGCCGTGAGGCCGAACGGGGTGTCGTTGGCCCGGCGGACCACGTCGTCGAGGTCCCTCCACCGCATCACGGAGAGCACCGGGCCGAAGATCTCCTCGCGGGCGATCGTCATGCCGTCCTCGACGTCCCCGAAGACCGTCGGGCGGACGAAGAAGCCCGGACGGTCCAGCGCCCCTCCGCCGGCGAGCAGGCTCGCCCCCTCCGCGATCCCGGCGTCGATGTAACCCAGGACGCGCTCGAAGTGGGCGCGGTAGCTCACCGGGCCGAGGTCGTTGCCGGCCTCCAGCGGATCCCCGACCTGGAGCGCCCCCACGGCGTCGAGCAACGCCTCGACGAACGCGTCGTGGACGTCCTCGTGCACGAAGACGCGGGAGTTCGACTGGCACGACTGCCCCTGCGAGCGGGCGAAGTTCATCCCGACGACGGCGGCGCGGGCCGCCCGGACCGGGTCGACGTCGCCGAACACGATCATGGGGTTCTTGCCGCCCAGCTCGAGCGTGACGTGCTTGATCGCGTCGACGCCGGCGTGCAGGACGGCCTTCCCGCCCGGGACGCCCCCGGTGTAGGAGATCCGCGGGACGCGCGGGTGGCCCGCGAGGGCGGCCCCGGCCCGCGGACCGGAGCCGGTGACGACGTTGAGGACGCCGTCCGGCAGCAGGCCGCGGGACAGCTCGGCGAGACGGAGGGTGGACAGCGGGGTGTGGTCGGACGGCTTGAGCAGCACCGTGTTCCCGCCGACCAGGGCCGCCGCGGCCTTGCCCGCCGCGTACAGCAGGGGGTGGTTGAAGGCGGTGATCCGGCCGACGACCCCGTAGGGCTCACGGAGCTCGTACGACAGCGAGGCGTCACCGTGCAGCCCGGACCGCCCCTTGATCTCGGTCGCGAAGCCGGCGAACATCCGCATCTGCCGGACGGCCGCACGCACGTCCTCGAGCATGGCTGCGAGCGGGTTGCCCGTGTCCACCGTGTCGATCTCGGCGAGCTCGCCCTCGTGCTGCTCGACACGGTCCGCGAGCTGCAGGAGCAGTGCGGCGCGGGCGGTGGGCGCGGTGGCGGACCAGGCGGGGAGCGCCTGCTCGGCGACGGCGACCGCCGCGTCGACGTCGGCCGGGCCCGCGTCTGGGACCTCGGCGACCACCTCCTCGGTGGTCGGGTCCACGCTGCGCAGGACGTCGCCCCCGCTCGGGCGAACCCACTCCCCGCCGACGAGCATGCCGACGTCGGCCAACCGGTCGACGGCCGCGGAGCGCGACATCGCCGTCACCCCTTCCGGGCGGCGCGGGTCGGGGAGGGACCGCCGCGCCGCGGTCCATCTTTGTATTCAATATACGATTTCGGGTCGCCCTGGTCAACGGCCAGGGACGACGGACCCGGCGCCCCGCGCCCTCCCACCGACCCCGTCACGGTGCGGCCCCGGGGAGGGGTCGGCCCGTCCGTCCGGGGCGGCAGAGCCACGACGCGGCGCCCATGAGGACGGCCACGAGGGCGAGGGCGGCTCCGACCGAGACGAGGTCGGCGACGGCGCCGTTGAGCGCCGCCGCGAACGGCCTCGAGCCGAGGAAGCCGACCGACCACAGCGCCATGACGCGACCGCGGAGGTGGTCCGGGAGGCGCTGCTGCAGCAGGGCGCTCAGACCCGTGACGGCGAACGTCATCCCGACCCCGGAGACCGCGAAGCCGGGGACCGCACCCCACGGCGTCGCGACGGCCAGCACCCCGACGTAGCCCGCGCCCAGGAGGAGGAGACCCGTGGTGGCCGACCAGGCGAGGCCGATGAGGCGACGCAGCCCCGGGATGAGGAGGAACGCCACGCCCGCCCCCGCCCCGAAGGCCGCGGCGAACGTGCCGGTCTGGGACGTGCCGAAGCCCATCCCCGCGGACACCGCCGGGGCGAGGGTGATCGCCGGGTCCGAGCCGACACCCACCGCCGCGACCCCGAGGAGGAGCACTGCGGCCGTCGGGTCCGCCCGCAGGTGCGCCAGGGCGGCCCGCATCGACGTGTCCGCGGCCGGGTCCCGTCGCTCCTGCGGCACCGTGAGCCGGCGCAGGAGGACGACGAAGGCGAGGTTGCCGGCGGCCGCGACGGCGAAGGCGACCGCGGGGCCAGCCAGGAGGGCGATCGCCGCCCCGATGGCCGGACCGACGGCCCGCGAGAGCGTCACCGGCAGCATGTTGAGCGTGACCGCCGAGGCGAGCTCCTGCGGCCGCACGAGCGCCGGCACCATGGCGTGCATCGCCGGACCGCCGGTCACGAAGCCGAGGCCGACGACCAGGGCGGACGCGACGACCGCCCACTGCGTGCCCGGGGCGTCGACCCCGAGGACGCCCACCCAGACGGCGAGCGCCCCGGAGCCCGCGACGACGACGAGCCGGCCGGCGACGACCTGCCGCTGCCGGTTCCCCCGGTCCGCCTGGGAGCCCGTGAAGGCGGCCAGCAGGACCTGCGGGATGAACTGCGCGACGCTGACGAGCCCCACCATGAAGGCGGACCGCGTGATCTCGAAGACCAGGACCGCGGACGTGATGTTGTGGATCCAGATGCCGGTGGAGGAGAGGGCCCGGCCGAGGAAGAAGGCGCCGAAGAGGGGGTCCAGGAGCAGCCGGAGCCAGCCACGGGGCGGCTCCTCGGCACCACCCCCAGCGCCCGCGTCGGTCACTCGAGCCGGTCCAGCCCGCGCAGCAGCGCGGTCAGGAGCTCGACGAGCCGGGTCAGGTCCTCGTCGGGCCAGCCCTCGATCACCTCGGCGAGGAGGTCGCGCCGGTTGCCCGTCACCGCGGCGAGGATGTCCGCCCCAGGCCGGGTCAGCGTGAGGACCGCCCGTCGGCGGTCCCGCTCATCCGCCGACCGGTCGAGCAGCCCTGCGGCGACGCACCGCTCTACCACCCGGCTCGCCGTCGACGGGTCGACCACGAGCACGTCGGCGACGTCGCCCACCGAGACGCCCCCGGCGGAGCCGCCGAGCCGCTCGACCGCGCGCAGGACGCGGAACGTGCCGAGGCCGCCCGGGATGTCGACCGATCCGAGGATCCGGCGCCGGTAGCCGGGGCGACGGGGCACGCGCTGGACGGCGACGAGGGCGTCGTCCAGCGCCTGCGCGACCGCCTCGCGCCCGGCGGTCTCCCCGGTCTCGTCCATATATGTGTATGTACCATGCATGTGATCCACCGAGCAAGGTTGCGCGACTCGCCGCAGGTCAGGTGAGGACCTCGACCACCGCCGGCCTCCGCCGGGTGAGCACGACCGCCGCCGCCTCCTGCAGGGCGGCCTCCAGCTGGTCGGCGCGCTCCACCCGCACGGCATGGCCGATCCCCATCGCGCCCGCGAGCGCGACGAAGTCCACGTCCGGGTGGCGGATGACCGTGCCGACGCCGGCGTTCTCCAGGCTCCGCCCCCGTGCCGCAGCGATGCGTCCCGCGTGCATGACCGAGTTGCCCCACTGCCGGTTGTTCTCCATGACCACCAGCAGCGGCGCAGCGTGGTGCGCGGCGGTCCAGAACGCGCTCGGGGTCATGAGCGCGTCGCCGTCGGACTGCACGTCGACCACGAGCCGACCGGTTCCCCGGTGGGCGAGCGCCGCTCCGACGCTCGCCCCGAGCCCGTAGCCCAGCCCCGCTCCCCCGGAGCTGCCGAGGTAGCGGTCCACGCGGTCGATCGACCACAGCCGGTGCACCCAGTTGTGCAGGCTCCCGTTGGCGAGCACGGGCTCGTGCGGCGCGACGACGCGGCCCAGGACGTGGGCGAGGTGCGCGGGGGTGACCCCGCCGTCGTCGGGCACCGCGCCGGCCTCCTCCTCCCACGCCCGCCGCTGCCGCGCGGTGAGGTCGGCGATCCGGGCGGCGCGTGCCCCGACCCGCGAGCGCAGCACGTCGTCGTCGGCGACCCGCCCGCGCAGCGCGTCGAGGAGGGCGCGGACCGTCGGGCCCACCTCCGCGGCGAGGAGGAGCCGCGCCGGCTGGACGCGCTGGAGGTCGGCCGCCCAGGCCTTGACCCCGAGCCCGGCCGTGCTCACCTGGTAGACCGGCGCGTCACCGGCACCGGGGATCACGGCGACGTCCCGGACCTCGAGCGCGAGGACGACGTCGGGCGCCTCCGGGAGGGGGATGCCGGTGAGGTTGTGCGGGTGGCGGGTCGGGACGCACAGCTCGGTCCGGTTGTAGTCCCGCTGCACCTCGACGACCGGGGCGCCGAGCAGGAGGGAGAGCTCCGCCAGCGCCTCGAGCGTCGCCTGGTCCCGCTGCACGCTCTCGACGGCGACCAGTGGCATGCGGGCGGCGGCGAGGGCGTGCGCGACCTCCTCGACCGCGTCCGGCGCCGGGTGCAGGGGCCGCGCCGTCGGGTACGCCTCGGCCCGCAGGCGCGGCGTGGCCTCGGTGACCGCCTGCTCCTGGACCTCGGAGTCGAGGCAGACGTAGACCGGGCCGCAGGGGACGCTCGTCGCCAGCTGGCGCGCCCGGACGAGCGACTCCGGCACGGCCTCGAGGGACGCCGGCTGGTCGTCCCACTTGGTGTAGTCCCGCACCTGGGTCGCCTGGACGTTCGCGGTGTGGATCCAGTCGATCCAGGGCCGGCGCCTCGCCGCGTCCACCGGTCCGGTGCCCCCGATCGCGAGGAGCGGGACCCGGTCGCACCACGCGTTGTACAGCGCCATGGTCGCGTGCTGGAGCCCGACGACGTCGTGCAGGGCGGCCACCGGCATCGTGCCCGACGCCTTGGCGTAGCCGTGCGCGACGGCGACGGAGATCTCCTCGTGCAGGCAGTGGATGATCTCCGGCGCGTCCGGCCGGTGGTTGACCAGCGAGTCGTGCAGGCCGCGGAACGTCGCCCCGGGCGCCAGGGCCACGATCTCGACGCCGAGGTCGACGAGGAGGTCCACCACCAGGTCCGAGCCGTACTCCGGGTCGCGACCGGCGACCGGGGGCACGGGGATGCCGGGGTGCGGGCTCCGGGAGCCGGCGGCCGGCGTCGCGCCGGTGTCGGCCGCGCTCACGACAGCACCACGTTGACGGCCTGGGTGTCGGTGTAGCTGAGCAGCTCCTCGAGGGACTCCTCCCGGCCGATCCCCGAGGCCTTGAAGCCGCCGAACGGCACACCCGGGAAGTGCGTGGACGTGTCGTTGATCCACACGTACCCGGCCTCCATCTCGGCGGCCATGCGGTGCGCCCGTGCGACGTCGGAGGTCCAGATGCTGGCCGTGAGGCCGTACTCCACCCCGTTGGCGACGCGGACCGCCTCCTCCTCCGTGGCGAAGGTCAGGAGCGAGACGACGGGACCGAAGATCTCCTCCTGCTCCACGCGCACGCCGGCCCGGACGCCCCGGACGACCGTCGGCAGGACGTAGTGCCCGCCCTCGAAGCCCTCCGGCACCGTGCCGCCGACGAGCAGCTCGGCGCCCTGCTCCTGGGCGATGCGGGCGAACGCGAGCGCCCGCTCCTGCTGGGCCCGGGAGACCAGCGGGCCGATCTTCGTCCCCTCCTCCCAGGGCAGGCCCACGCGGACCGCGCGGACGGCCTCGACGTACTTCGCCGTGAACTCCTCGGCGACCGACTCGTGCAGGAGGACGCGCGACGTCGAGCCGCACGACTGCCCCGCGAAGGCGAAGTTCATGCCCTTGACGGCCGACGCGACGGCCCGGTCGAGGTCGGCGTCCGGGAAGACGACCAGCGCGTTCTTGCCGCCCAGCTCGAGGGACACGTGCTTGACCCCGACCTCGGCGCCGGAGCGCTGGATCGCCCGGCCGACGGCGACGCTGCCCGTGAACGCGATCCGGCGCACCGCCCGGTGGCGCACGAGCGCGTCCCCGACCTCGGCGCCGCCGTGGACCACCGACAGGACGCCGGCGGGCAGGATCCCCGCCGCGATCTCCCCCAGGCGCAGGGCCGACAGGGGCGTGAGGTCGGACGGCTTGAGCACCACGGCGTTGCCCGCGACCAGCGGCGCGGCCAGCTTCGAGGCCGCGAACATGAAGGGGTGGTTGAACGGGATGATCCGGGCGACCACGCCGAACGGCCGGCGGAAGGTCAGGTGCAGGTGCTGCGCGGAGGCGGGGATCGTCTCCCCCTTGAGCTCCATCGCCCAGTCGGCGAAGAGACGCATGCGCTCGATCCCGGTGGCGGCGTCGATGCGCATCATCCACAGCGGCAGTCCCGCGTCCAACGTGTCCAGCCAGGCGAGCTCCTCCGCGTGCTCCTCCAGCGCGTCCGCGAGCTGCCGCACCACCCGGGCGCGGTCACGAGGAGCGGTGCGGCGCCAGCCCGCGGCCGCCTCCTCCGCCCGCGCGACCGCGTCGGCGACGTCGTCGGCGGACGCGACCGGCACGTGGGCGAGGGTCGCGCCCGTGGCCGGGTCCTCGACCGCCGTGGTCCCGCCCCGGCCGCGGCGGGCGGTGCCGCCGATCGACAGCGTCCAGGGGTGCTCGGCCACGAGGCGGCGGTAGTGCTCGACGTCGGTCATGGGGACTCCTCGTCACAGGTCGGGGATCGACAGGGGCTCGTAGGTGGTGACGGCCGGCCCGGTCCGGCGTGTCGGCAAGGAGGGGCGCAGGTGGCCGCGCGTCAGCTCACCGGGGCTCCGGACGCCCAGGAGCTGCAGGACGTGGGCGACCTCCTCGTCGAGGAGCCGCAGTGCCGCCGCGAGGCCGTCGGTGCCCCCGGCGAGCAGGCCCCACAGCTGGAGCTTGCCGATCAGCACCGCACGCGCGCCGAGGGCCAGCGCCTTCACCACGTCCGAGCCGCGCAGGAAGCCGCTGTCGACGAGCACCTCGGCGCGCCCGGCGACCGCGTCGACGTGCTCGGCGAGCACCTCGATGCTCGAGGGCAGGTGGTCGAGCTCGCGGCCACCGTGGTTGGACACGTAGACGGCGTCGACGCCGTGCTCGACGGCCCGCACGCTGTCGCGCGGGTTCGTCAGGCCCTTCACGGCCAGCGGGAGCGGCGTGATGGACCTCAGGCGGGCCACGTCGTCCCAGGTCAGGCGCACCTGGTGCTCCGTCCCCCGGCCCGGGCCGGGGATGTTCGCCGTCCGCGCGTAGGGCCGGTTGTACCGGTTGTGCCGCTCCCGCTCGCGCAGGGCGGCGCCCGTGGAGTCGACGGACAGGACGAGCGCGGCGTAGCCGGCGTCCTCCGCCGTACGCACGGTGCGCCGCAGCCAGTCCCGGTCCCCCCGCACGTACAGCTGGAGCGCCAGCAGCGCGTCGGGCGCCGCCGCGGCGACCTGCTCCAGCGGTGGTGTCGAGAGGACGCCGACGACGGACAGGACCCCCCGCTCCTGCGCCACCCGGGCCGGGGCGAGCGCGCCGTCGCCGTGGTACTGCGCGATGGTCCCCACGGGCGCGAGCTGCACAGGCGACGCGACGCGGCGGCCGAGGACCGTGGTCGTCAGGTCCACGGACTCCACGCCCCGCAACGCGTCGGGGACGAAGGCGTACCGCTCCATCGCCTCGCGGTTGCGCCGCAGCGTCGTCTCCGACTCCGCGCCGCCGGCCACCATGTCCCACACCCCCGGCGCGGCGCGCATCCGGGCGGCACGGACGAGCTCGGGCAACGTCGCCGGGCCGGCGCCGTCCGGTGGAGGCGTGTAGCCGCTCACGCCCGGCGCCCGGGTGCCCACGGGCACAGCACGTCGACCAGCACCGGCCGCCGCTCCTCACGCACGAGGCGCGCGGCCGTGCGCAGCGTCGGGAGCAGCTCGTCCGGGTCCGAGACCGGGCCGAGCGCCTCGACGCCCTGCGCCTCGGCGAGCCGGACGTAGCTGATGTCGGGGTCGTCGAGCTCGATCCCGACCCCCACCAGGTCGGTGCTGCGCCCCCGCGTGTGGGCGACCTCGCGCTGGTGGAGCTCGTCCTTGCCGTAGGACCGGTTGTTGTTGACGACGGTCAGCAGGGGCAGGGAGTAGCGGGCCGCGGTCCACAGCGACTGCGGCGTGTACATGAGGTCCCCGTCGCCCTGGATGTTGACCACGAGGGTGTCCGACCCGCGGGCGGCGTACGCCGCGCCGAGCGAGGCCGGCATGCCGTACCCGAGGCCCTGGCCGCCCGACAGGCCCAGGAACTGCTCGTCGCTGTCGAACCGCCACAGGCGGGGTACCCAGTCCTGGAGACGGCCGTTGGCGAGCTGCCACGGGCCGTCCTCGATCGCCCGCCACAGGCTCGCGGCGAGGTGGGCGGGGTGGATCCAGTCGCGCGCGCCGTGCTGCCGCGCCTCGTCCCACGCCGCCGCCCGCGCGAGGGCCGCCGCCGTGGGGGCGCCGTCGTCGTCCGGCCGGGCCGGGCCGTCCCCCTCGCCGAGCAGCGCGGTGACGTCGCGCACGAGCTGCACCGGGTCGGCGACGACGTTCCGCGCGTGCGGCAGGTACGAGCGGGCCGCGACCCAGCCGTGCATCGCCAGGTCGGCCAGCGCGACGGAGATGACGGGGCAGTCCTCACCGCAGAGCCGACGCACCTGACGCGTCCGCTCGTCCGTGACGGAGATCGACCAGACCAGGTCGCGGACGTCCAGCGCGAGGACGAGGTCGGCCTCGGCCATGACCTCCCGCCGGCGGTGGGTGTGGTTGACCCGGTGCTCGGTCGGGACGTTCGCGCCGCCACCGAGGTCGACGACGGCGAGGTCCACGCGGCGCGCCAGCTCCAGGAGCGCCGCGGCGAGGCCGCGGTGCGGGTTGTCGACGACGACGACCGGCCGGCGCGCCGCGGCGAGCGCCTCGGCGACCTGCTGCGTGGTGCTCGCCGGAGCGCTGAGGGTCGTCGGCTCCACACGCGGCGGTGCGGGCAGGACGACGTCGCCTGCCTCCTGCTCCTGGATCTCGACGTCGAGGCTGATGTAGACGGGGCCGCGGGGGCCCCGGGTGGCGATCTCCAGGCCCCGCGTCAGGGAGTCGCCGACGGCCGCGAGGGAGCCGGGCTCGTCGTCCCACTTGACGAAGTCTCGGACCAGCGCGCCCTGCGGGAGGCCGGTGTGGACCCAGTCGATCCAGGGCCGCCGGAGCGCCGCGTCCCGCGGGCCCGAGCCACCCACCACGAGCATGGGGACCGCGTCGACCCACGCGTTGAAGAGCGCCATGGAGGCGTGCTGGAGCCCGACGAGGTCGTGCACCATCACCGCGGCGGGCCGGCCGGTGGCCTTCGCGTACCCGTGGGCCATCCCGACGGCGATCTCCTCGTGGAGGACCAGGACCATCGCCGGGGACGGGGAGCGGACGAGGGAGTCGTGCAGGCCGCGGATCGAGGCACCCGGGTTGATCGTGACCAGGTCGATGCCGAGCCGGGCGAGGTGGTCGACGACCAGGTCCGATCCGTAACGCACGACGTTCTCCGTCCGGGACGGGCGGCCGCCGGCCGCCGGGGGGCATGGACCGGCTGGTGGCGCCCCGCGAGGCGCCACCAGCCGGTGGGTGCGGCGGCCGGTGTCAGGAGCCGGCTGCCGCGGGTGGGTCAGGAGCTGTGCTCGTTCGCGATCTCGACGGCGCGCGCCAGGATGTCGGCGTTCACCACGTCCTCGTAGGCGGGGACGTCCTGCAGCAGGCCGGCCGTGATGGCGACCTGCGCCATGAACTCGACCGCCTCGGGGCTGAAGCCGCCGTCCTCCTCGGGCCAGAAGTCGTACTCGTTCACCCAGCCGAAGACCCGCTCGAGCTCCTCCTCGGCGACCGCGTCCGTCTCCGCGTAGTCGGCCACCGCCTGCTTGAACAGGTCGTAGTCCGTCTTGAGCTCGCGCATGCCGAGCAGCACCGCGGCGCAGTAGGTGGCCGCCTGCTCGGCGTTCTCCTCGAGCCACGCCTTGGGAGCGGCCTGGCCCTCCTTGATGAACTCCGGCACCTCGGCGAACAGCTGGGCGAGGATCACGGCGTCGTCGAGCTGGGTCGCCGCCTCGTTGAACTGCCGCTGGTGGATGATCGTCGCGTCGACCTCACCGGCGGCGAACGCCGTGGCCCGCAGGCCCGAGGACTCGAGGATCTGCTGGCCCACGATGTCCGCGGACGTCCGCTCCTCGCCGACGGCCTGGAGGATGGCGTCGAACGCCACCATCGCCGCGCCGCCGGGGCTGTCGATCGCGACGCGGGTGCCGTCCGCGAACAGGTCGTCGATGGAGTCCACGCCGTTCGCGCCGGCGATGACGAGGCCGTCCTGGCTGATGTACGGGCAGAAGACCTGGAAGTCCTGCCCCTGCTCGACCAGCACCATGGTCGAGACGAACGAGCCGGCGACGACGTCCGCGCCACCGGAGAGCACGGTCTGGGTGGCGATCGAGTGGGAGTCGAAGGTGTTGAAGTTGTCCGCGACGGTCATGTCGAGGCCGAGCTCCGGGCCGAACTTCTCGACGCCGTACTTCGTCGCGACCCACTGGGGCTGCGTGGGCGAGGTGGAGGCGATCTGGAGCGAGATCGGCTCCGCCGGGGCCTCCGGCTCCTCGGCGTCGCCGTCGCCGGACCCGGGGTCCTCGGACGCCGAGCCGCCGTCGGTCGGCTCCTCGGCGTCGCCGCTGCTGCATGCCGCGAGAACGAGCAGTGGCACGGTGAGAGCCACGGCCGCCGTACGGCGGCGAAGGGAACTGCGAGACATCCGTCCTCCTGGGTGATGGGGCCTTGCGCGGGATGGGAGGTGGTCAGGCGTGCGCGGGGTCGCGCCGGCGGCGAGGGCCGACGGTCACGTCGCGGGCTGGTGGCGCATGACGCGCTTCTCGATCCACGTGGCCAGGCGCATGAGCGCCACGCCGAGCGCGATCGTGATGACGATCCCGGCGAGGAGCCGCGGGATGTTGAAGGTCGAGCCGGCGGCGAGCATGACGCGCCCGAAGTTCGCTGCCGCGAGGAGCAGCTCGGCGGTGATCGCACCGCGCAGGGCCTTGGCGACCCCGAGCTTGAGACCGAGCACGATGTAGGGCGAGGCGGCGGGCAGGACGATCTTGCGGTAGAGCGTCCACCGCGAGGCGTTGAACGACCGCCCCATCTCGATGAGCGCCGGGTTGGCCTCCCGCACGCCGGTGCTGGTGTTGACGAGGATCTCGAAGATGCACCAGAGGACGACGAGGGTCACCCGGCCCTGGAAGCCGAGCCCGACGTAGATCCCGAGGATCGGGATGAGGAGCGAGACCGGGGTGGCGTAGGCCGCGTGGACGAGCGGCTCGAGGACGTTGGCCGCGAAGCGGCTGGTGCCGATCCACAGGCCGAGCGCCACGCCGAGGACGGCCGCGATGAGGTACCCGGTGAGGAAGGTCGTCATCGTGCCGGCGAGGGCGACGCCGAACGTGCCGTCGGCGAAGCCGTCCCACAGCGCCTGCGCGACCTCGGTCACCGGGGCGATGGTGAAGCTGTCCGGACGCCGGCCGTACCACTCCCAGACCCCCAGCACGGCGGCGAAGGAGAGGATCCGCAGGGCCCACATGAGGCTCAGGCCCCGCCGGGTGTCCCAGAGCCAGGACCGGCCGGCCCCCGACGTCGTCGCGTCGACCGCAGCCATCACGCACCACCCTTCACCGTGGCTGCGACGTCGACCGACCAGGGCGACAGCCACTTCTGCAGGTACAGCAGGCTCTGCGTGAAGAGCGTGCCGACGAGGACGATGACGGACGCGAGGGCGAAGAAGTGGCCGAGCTGGCGGTCCAGCCCGAGCACGGTCAGCTCGCGCCCGGTGCCGAACGTGATCCAGAGCTCGGCGATGATCATGCCCTGCACCGCCTGCCCGAGGCCGAGCCGCAGGCCGGCGATGATGAAGGGCAGCGTCCCCGGGAGCGTCACGCCGAAGAAGCGCTTGACCTGGCTCGCGTTGAAGGACCGGGACATCTCCACGATGTCGGCGTCGATGGAGCGCACGCCGTCCGCGGGGTTGATGACGACGTAGAAGAAGGAGAAGAGGAAGACGACCGCGACGCGGAACTGGAACCCGGTGCCGAAGACGAGGATGAGGAACGGCAGGATCGCCGCGAGCGACGTGACGAAGAGGATGTTCACGTAGGGGCCGAGGAACCACTCGACGGTCCGGAAGGAACCGATGAGCAGCCCGAGCGGGATCCCGATGACGGCCGCGAGGCCGAAGCCGACGAGCATCTGCTGGAAGCTCGTTGCCACCAGCGCCAGGTTCCCCTCCCGGACGACCTCGCCGTAGCCGCGGGCGACCTCGCCGAGGCTGGGGAAGAAGAACGGGCCGACGGACCGGGCGAACAGCTCCCACAGGACGAGCAGCGCGCCCCAGAAGACGACCCGCTGGACCCACGCGTTGCCGGCGAGGCGCCGCCACCCCAGGATCGGCCGCGGTGCGATCGGCGCCTCCTTCGCGCCGTGCGGCGGCCCACCGCTCGTGGCCGCACCGACGTGGGCGTCCCGCGCCAGGCCGGGCGTCGTCGCCGACGCCACCAGGCGCCGCGGACGGTCAGTGGTCACCCGAGCCACCCCCGGCGCGCAGCGCGTTCCACAGGTGGGACTTGAGCCGCCCGAACTCGGGGTCGCCGCGGAGCTCGTCGCGGCGGGGCCGGGGGAACGGGATCGGGACGATCTCCGCGACCCGGCCCGGGTGCGCGCTCATGACGACCACGCGGTCCGCGAGGTAGATGGCCTCCTCGATGTCGTGCGTGATGAGCACCGCGGTGCGGCGGTCGAGCTCCCAGATCTTCTCCAGCTCCGCCTGCATGACGAGACGGGTCTGGGCGTCCAGGGCGCCGAAGGGCTCGTCCATGAGGAGGATCTGCGGCTCGACGGCGAACGCCCGGGCCAGACCCACCCGCTGCTGCATGCCGCCGGACAGCTGGCCGGGGTAGTGGTCGGCGAACGCGCTGAGCCCGACCATCTCGATGTAGCGGTCGGAACGGCGCCGCCGCTCGGCCTTGTCGAAGCCCAGGCACTCGAGGCCGAACTCGATGTTCCCGCGGACCGTGCGCCAGGGGAGCAGGTTGGCGTGCTGGAACACCACCCCGCGGTCCGGCCCGGGCCCGGTGACGGGCTCGCCCTGGATCCGGACGACGCCGCTGCTGGGGTGAATCAGACCGTCGATGAGCCGCAGGAGCGTCGACTTGCCGCAGCCGCTCGCGCCGATGATGACGCAGAACTCGCCCTCCTCCACCACGAGGTCGATGTTCTGCAGGGCGTGGGTCCGGCGCGTGTCGCCGCCGCGCTTGGTCGTGAACGTCTTCGAGACGTCCTCGATCGTCAGCATACTCATGGATCTCGCCTGTCTCGGTGGAGCACCGGGTCGGGTCAGGGCAGGTCGGGAAGCGGGTCGGGGAGCGGCCCCGCGACGGGAGGGCCCGTCACGTCGGCACCGGTCGACTGGCGTGAGGTGGCTCGCGCTCGGACGCTCCGTTGCGCCCTCGCGGTCGGGGGACGTGGTGGTCGACCGGCCCGCCTGTGATCCACATCACTCGATGTGCTGTATGTCAGATAACGTATTCAAGATGTGCGCACGGGTCAAGGTTCCTCGACCGCGGCTGGGTCATGAGATCGCCGCGGTCCCGAGCGGCGCGCTGCGGACCGGTCGGTCAGCCCGGCCCTTCAGCGGACCGCGCGTGCCGTACGATCCGAGCGGCCTGACGCGTGCGGCTGGCCCACCGACGGCGGAGTCCGGATGCCAGCGGGAGGTGGTCACCGTGGATCTCGAGGCCCTGCGTGCTGTCATCGCCGGGGTGGAGAAGCTGGCGCTCGAGGACCTCTCCGCCTACACGACCGCCGCCGAGCGGACCGCGTGAGCGCCACCCCCGGCGGCGCCCGCCGCACGACCTGGTTCGGACGCGTCGTCCTCAGCGCCCTCCTGCTCACCGTCGCCGTCCAGGCGATCCGCCCGATGGTGTCCTACCGGGCGCTCGCCCTCGGCGGCGGGGCGCTCGACCTCGGCGTCGTGGCGGCGTCGTTCGGCATCCTCGCCCTGGTCCTCGCGGTCCCGATGGGGCAGAGGGTCGACAGGTGGGGCGGGCCACCCGTGCTGCTCGCCGGCGCCCTCATCGTCCTGGTGAGCGCGACCACCCTGCTGTGGATCGACTCGCTGTGGCTCCTCGCGGTCAACCAGGCGGCGCTCGGCCTGGCGCAGATCATGTTCGTGGTGGCGAACCAGGCGATGGTCGGGGCCGGTGCGCGGGAGCGGCGCGACGCCCGGTACGGCTACTACACGGCGACGGTCTCGCTTGGCCAGATGATCGGGCCGTTCGCCGCCGGTCTGCTCGCGGGGCAGGGCGGGGACGGGACGTCCGTCCGCCCCGAGGACGTCGACACCGGACGCGTCTTCGCCTGGATGGCCGGCACCGCCGTCGTCGCCGTCGGGGTCGCCGTCAGCCTGCTGCTCCGGCGCCCTCCCGGTGACGCGCGCCGCCGCGCTGCCGGCGGTCCCGCCACGACCGCGCGCGCCGCGACCGGCCGGATCCTCCGCATCCCCTCGATGCCGCAGGCGATGGTCGTCAGCCTCACCGTGATGACGAGCATCGACCTGCTCGCGACGTACCTGCCGCTGTACGGCACCGAGACCGGGCTCTCCGTGCAGGTGGTGGGCTTCCTTCTCGCGGCGCGTGCGGGCGCGTCCGTGGCGTCCCGCCTGCTCATGACCCGGCTCATCACCCTGCTCGGTCGCAAGCGGCTCCTGGTCGTGAGCCTGCTCGCCCCGGGGGTCTCGCTCGCCGTCTTCCCGCTGCTGCCCCTGCCCGGCAAGGTCCTCGCGATGGTGCTGGCGGGCCTGGGCCTGGGCCTGGGCCAGCCGGTGACGCTGTCCTGGGTCGCCGCGGCAGCTCCGAGGCAACTCCTGGGCACGGCTCTCGGGCTGCGCGTGACCGGGAACCGGCTCGGGGTCACCGTGATCCCCCTGGCCGTGGGCGCCGTGGCGTCGGCCGCGGGCGTGGTCGCGGTGTTCGCGGCGATCGCCGTGATGCTCGGGGCCAGCACCGCGCTGCTGACGGGAGCACGGTTCGACGGCGACGAGGACGACGCGGACGACGCAGGCAGCGGGGCGGGACGGTAGCGCCACCGTCCCGCCCCGCGTCGACGGCACGACCACGCGCTCGCGAGCGAGACCGACGTCGGCCCGCACCGCCGCGGGGGCGGTGGGCCGACGTCGGTCGCGCCCAGCGGGCACCGATGGGGCGACCGGGACGGACCCGGGCGCCCCGTCGCCTCAGCGACCCGCGCGCTCGTGCAGCTTGGGCAGGATGTGCTGCTGGTACAGGGAGAGGAACCGCTCCTGGTCCGGCCCCGGCGCGTGGAAGACGAGGTGCTTGAAGCCCATGTCCACGTACTCCCAGATCTTCTCGACGTGCTCGTCGGGGTCGTCCGAGACGATCCACCGGGACGCCGTGCGCTCCACCGGCAGGGCGTCGGCGAGCCGCTCCATCTCCATGGGGTCCTCGACGCCCGTCTTCTCCTCGCTCGACAGCGCGAGCGCACCCCAGAAGCGGGTGTCCTGCAGGGCCCGCTCCTTGTCGGTGTCGAAGGAGACCTTGACCTCGATCATGAGGTCCATGTCGTCGAGCGTGCGGCTCTCCTTCGCGGCGCCCTCGGCGAGCGCGGGCAGCAGCGTCTCGGTGTAGAGCGCCCGGCCCTTGCCCGAGGTGCAGATGAACCCGTCACCCAGGCGGCCGGCGAGGCGCGTCGCCGCCGGGCCCGACGCCGCGATGTAGATCGGCACGCGGTCCTCGGGACGGTCGTAGATCGTCGCCTGCTCGGTGCGGTAGTGGGTGCCCTCGAAGGTCACGCGCTCCCCCGCCCAGAGCTCCTGGATGAGCTGGATCGACTCCTTGAAGCGGGCGAAGCGCTCCTTGCCGTCCGGCCACGGGATGCCCAGCGGCGCCTCGTTCATCGCCTCGCCGGACCCGATGCCCAGGATGACGCGCCCGGGTGCCAGGCAGCCGAGCGTCGCGAAGGCGTGGGCGACGACGCCGGGGTGGTAGCGGAACGTCGGCGTCAGGACGCTCGTGCCGACCTTGACGCGCTCCGTCCGCTCGAGCAGGGCGCCGAGCCACGGCAGAGCGGCCGGCGCGTGGCCACCGGTGTGCCGCCAGGGCTGGAGGTGGTCGCTGATGAAGACGGAGTCGAAGCCCACCTGCTCCGCCCTGATCGAGTAGTCCAGGAGCTCGCGTGGCGCGAACTGCTCCGCGGACGCCTTGTAACCGAACTGCAGCATGTGACCTCTCCCTGGGCGTCGTTGACCGAGCGGGCCGCTCGACAGTGAGTGTATCCAAGATACGATCACACCCACCACCGTTTCCCACGGCGGTCCGTTCAGGCGATCATCAGAACACGGCAGTACGGTGACCGCCTGTCCCGTCCGGGGTCACCCGGGCCCGCCGTCCGTGAGGGGGACCTGATGCCGCTCGTGCGCCTGACCGACCGGCCGCTCGGCGTCGAGGAGCACGTCGCAGCGGTGGCCGACCCCCGCTCCGGCGCCGTGGCGACGTTCCTCGGCCGGGTGCGCGACCACGACCCGGGGGTCACCGGCGAGGTCGTCGCCCTGGAGTACTCGGCGCACCCGGACGCCGAGCGCGTCCTGGAGCGCATCGCTGCGCACTGGGCGGCGCACGACGGGGTCCTGGGGGTGGCCGTCTCGCACCGGGTGGGTCGGCTCGCCGTCGGCGAGGCCGCGATCGTGGCCGCGGTCGCGACGGCGCACCGCCGCCTCGCCTTCGACGTGTGCGCCGGGCTCGTGGAGCAGGTCAAGGCGGAGCTGCCGGTGTGGAAGAAGGAGGTGCTCGCCGATGGCGAGCACGTGTGGGTGGGGCTGCAGCAGGACGGAGAGGCACCGTGAGCGCGACCACGATCCCCGGCGGGCCGCTGCTGGACCGCTACGGCCGGGTCCACCGGGACCTGCGCATCTCCCTGACCGACCGCTGCTCGCTGCGCTGCACGTACTGCATGCCGGCCGAGGGCGTGCCCTGGCTGCCGGGCTCGCAGATGCTCAGCACGGACGAGCTCGTGCGGATCGCCCGGGTCGCCGTCGGACTCGGCATCGAGGAGATCCGGCTGACCGGCGGGGAGCCGCTGCTGCGGCCCGACGTCGTCGACGTCGTCCGGCGCCTCGCCGCCCTGCGCGGCCCGAACGGCTCCCCCGAGGTGTCGCTGACGACGAACGCCCTGCGCCTACCCGCGCTCGCCGGGCCGCTCAAGGACGCGGGGCTCGCCCGGGTCAACATCAGCCTCGACACGCTGGACCGCGAGCGGTTCACGCAGCTCACGCGGCGCGACCGGCTGCCGCAGACCCTCGCCGGCATCGCGGCGGCGGACGCCGTCGGGATGCACCCGATCAAGCTCAACGCCGTGGCGATGCGCGGGGTCAACGAGGACGAGGTCGTCGCGCTCACGCGGTTCGCCGTGGACCGCGGCTACCAGATGCGGTTCATCGAGCAGATGCCCCTGGACGCCGGCCACACGTGGGACCGCACGCAGATGGTCACGCAGGCGGAGATCCTCGAGCGGCTCCGGTCGGCGTTCCGGCTCACCGAGGTGCCGGGGCGCGGGTCGGCCCCGGCGGAGCTGTGGACGGTCGACGACGGCCCGGCGACCGTGGGCGTCATCGCCTCGGTCTCCGCGCCGTTCTGCGGGACGTGCGACCGGGTGCGGCTCACCGCGGACGGACAGGTGCGCGCGTGCCTGTTCTCCCGGACGGAGACGGATCTGCGCACGCTGCTGCGGGAAGGGGCCGACGACGACGCGCTCGCCGCCGCCATCCGCACGTGCCTGGCGGGCAAGAAGCCCGGGCACGACATCGACGACCCGGCGTTCCTCCAGCCCGACCGTCCGATGAGCGCGATCGGGGGCTGAGGGGAAGGACCTCAGCCGCCCGTGCGGAAGACCGGCACGACGTCGCCGGGGCGCACCTGCGTGACGTCGGCCTCCACGAACGCGAGCCCGTCGGACTGCGCGAGACCGGCCACGAGGTGCGAGCCCGAGCCGCCCGAGACCGCCCGGCGCGCGCGCAGGACGCCGTCGGCCCCACGGTCGAGGGCGACCGGCATGTACTGGGCGCGGCCCGGCGGGGTGCGCCAGCCGTCGACCACCTCGGCGCGCATCGTCGGGCGGTCCAGGCGCTCGACGCCGCGCAGGCGCAGCAGGGCCGGTCGCACGAGGACCTCGAAGGACACGTGCGCGCTGACCGGGTTGCCGGGCAGGCACAGGACCGGGGTACCGCCCGGGAGCCGGCCGAGCCCCTGGGGCTTGCCGGGCTGCATCGCGACGCGTACGAACCGCACGTCGCCCCAGCCGGTGAGGGCG
Source organism: uncultured Actinotalea sp. (assembly GCF_946885855.1). The sequence continues at coordinate 32,473 of NZ_CAMPHH010000003.1, forward strand.
GCCTTGACCACGTCGTACGCCCCGACGCTGACGCCGCCGGTGGTGACGACGAGGTCCGCGGACGCCTCCTGCTCGGCGAGCACCTCCCGCAGCCGCTCGGGGTCGTCCGGAACCGCGGCCACGCGGACGGCGTCGCTGCCGGCGGCCCGCGCGGCGGCGACGAGCAGGAGCGAGTTCGAGTCGGCGACCTGCCCCCGCCGCAGCGCCGCACCGGGCGGGACCAGCTCGGACCCGGTCGGGACGACGACGACCCGCGGCCGCCGGTGCACGTGGACGGTCGCGGCCCCGGCGGACGCCGCCGCCGCGACGCGCGCAGGACCCAGCAGCGTCCCCGCGCGGAGGACGACGTCGCCGGCGCGGACGTCCTCCCCTGCCCGACGGATGTGCGCGGCCGGCGCGGGCGCGCGGTCGATGCGGACGGTGTCGCGCAGGGCGCGCCGCCCGGCGTCGCCGTGCTCGGGCTCGTTCCAGGGGCCGGGCCTCTGCTCGTCGAAGCCGTCCGTGTGCTCGACCGGGACGACGGCGTCCGCGCCGGGCGGGACCGGCGCTCCGGTCATGATCCGCGCGGCGGTGCCCGGGAGGACCTGGGGCTCGGCGTCGGACCCGGCGGGCAGGTCGGCGAGGACCCGGAGCGTCACCGGCGCCTCCGGCGTCGCGCCGACGACGTCCTCGCGCCGCACCGCCCAGCCGTCCATCGCGGAGTTGTCCCATGCCGGGAGGTCGGTGCGGGCCACGACGTCCGCGGCCAGGACCTGACCGGCGGCGTCCGCCACGTCCACCTCGACCGACGGCAGCGGCGCGACCAGGGCGAGCACGTCCTCCCGGTGCGCGGCGACGGTGAGCAGCGCCGCGTCGTCGTCGGTGTGGGGGTGCGCCATCGCGCGCTCCTTGCTCCTCAGTGGTGGTGGGCCTGCCGGCTCGCGTGCCCCGGGCGCGCCGGGCGGGCGCCGGACCGACACCCGACCCTAGCCGCCGGCCTGACCGGTCTCGCCGGGTGCCGCGGCGGCGCAGGGTCGGGGTCGGGGTCGGGTCGGCGCCGGGCCGCTGCGGGGTCGGTGCCGGATCAGGGCGTGCCCAGGGCGGCACCGACCCGGGCGACGAACTCCACCTTGGCCAAGCCGTCCAGGCCGACGTCGTCCGCTGCCGCGAGCAGGGCGGCGTGCCGCTCGGCCGACCGCACCTCCGCGAGCGTCGCGCCCGCACTCTGGGTGGCGTCCTCCAGGAGCGCCACGAACCAGTGGACCATCTCCGCCTGCACGCCCCCGCGCCCTGCGGCGGGCGAGGCCCGGACGGTCTCCAGCACACGCTCCGCTCCGGCGACCGAGGCGCGCAGCCGCTCGCTGTCCGCGGTCAGGTCCGCGAGGTCGCCCGTGATCTCGCCGAGGGCCGCGATCCGCGCCGTGCCGCGGACGTGGTCCAGCAAGTCACCCAGCGAGGTGTCGGGCGGGAGGTTCCGGCGTTCGAGCGCATCGACGAGCTCGGCGCGGAACTCGGCCTCGTCGACGGACAGGCCGGACGCGACCCTCGCGCCGGCACGCGGGGCGATCGGCCGCCCGACGAGACCGGGCGCTCCCGGCTCGCCGTCGCCCCGCTCGAGGCCGATCTCCACGAGAC
>NZ_CAMPHH010000004.1 GCF_946885855.1 uncultured Actinotalea sp.
AGTTCCGCAGGTCAGCGCGTTGCGGGCCGACCAAGATCGAACTCCTAAAGCGGGTTTCCTCCGGGAGGGGGTACGTCGGGACCTACGGCTCCCAGCGGGTGGCCAAGCTCGCGTTCCTGGCCTCCCTCGAGCCGTTCCTCGTGCAGCGCGAGGACAACCCCGAGGGCCTGCCGCAGGAGGCCTTCGACGGCATCGCGACGGCGGCCCGCGCGGACCGCTACGCCTGGTTCACGCAGTTCTACCGGGACTTCTACAACCTCGAGGAGACCCTCGGGTCGCGGATCAGCGAGGAGGTCGTCCGGGCGAACTGGAACACGGCCACCGCCAGCGCCCCGGTCGCGGCGTACGCGGTCGTGTCGAGCTGGATCGAGGACTTCCGCCCCGACGTCGTGGCGGTCCGCGACGCCGGGCTGCCCACGCTCATCCTGCACGGCACCGCGGACAACATCCTGCCGATCGACGCGACCGCACGGCGCTTCCGGGACCTGGTCCCCGCGGCCGAGTACGTCGAGATCGAGGGCGCCCCCCACGGACTGCTGTGGACGCACGCCGAGGAGGTCAACGAGACGCTCCTGCGCTTCGTCGCGAGCTGACCGCCGCGCTGACCGGGGCCCACGCGCGGTCCCGTGCGCGGGGTGCGTCCGTGAGCGCGCGAGTGGGTCCTGGACCGGCCGCCCCGACGGGGCGGCCGGTCCGGATCTCAGCCGTTCTCGACGGCGGCGAAGACGCCGTCCGCCCCGCCGCGCAGGGCGTCGGCCGCGACCTGCGGGTTCCAGAAGTCCACGTAGCGGCTGATCTTCCCGTCGACCGTCTCCACCACGGAGATGTAGGTCTGGTTGTACGGCCGACCCGTCGTCAGCGCCGTGCCGACGCTGGAGAACTCGGCGATGACCAGTGACGGGTCGACGGTCTCGTGGAAGACGAGATCCGTGAACCGCACCTCGAAGTGCTTCGGGAAGTTCTGCATGTACTCGAACAGCTCCGCCTTGCCGGTGACCGTCGGCCCGCGTCCGTCCGGTGCTGCGCGACCGACGCCGACCCGGTGACCTGCGTCGGCGCCGCATCGTCGAGCGTGGCTCGGACCGTCAGCCCTCGGGCCGCGGGTGGCCCTCCCGGTAGAGGACGAGGTGCTCGTGGAAGAGCACGCCGTCGCGGATGTCCCCGGTCGCGGTGAAGCCCGTGTCGTCGACGTAGTCGAGGTGGGCGCCGGTGACGGTGTAGCTGCCGGTGTAGGCGCTGCGCCGCGTGCCGCGCGCCTCGTCGTAGCGGCCGTCGGCGCGCAGCTCCTGGCGGATGTGCCCGTCGGCGGTCACCCACATCCCGGTGACGTCGATCGGCTCGACCGTCCCCGCGGATCGGGGCTTCTGCGGTCGGCCCGGTGGCGTCGGCATGATGCGCTCCTTCTCTCCTCGTCGGTTCGTGCGGTCACCAGGCTCGGACGGGCGGTGGGGAAGGGGCCAGGGCAGCGGGTGCCTGGGTGCGGCACACCCAGGTACGTCTGCGGGGGCTCCGTCTAGCCTGCCGAGGTGAGCGGGAACAACGACCTGGGCGACTTCCTGCGGGCGCACCGCGGCCGGTTGCGGCCCGACGACGTCGGCCTCCCCTCGTACGGCGCCCGCCGCGTCGCGGGCCTGCGGCGCGAGGAGGTGGCCGTGCTGGCGGGGATGAACAGCGACTACTACGCCCGCCTGGAGCAGGGCCGTGAGCGCAGCCCGTCCCCGCAGATCCTCGAGGCGATCAGCGGGGCGCTGCTGCTCGACGACGACGCCCGTGCGCACCTGTTCCGGCTCGCGGGCGCCGTTCCGGAGAGGAGGCGCGCCGTGCCTCGGGGCTCGATCAGTCCTGAGCTGCGCCAGCTGCTGGACGGCTACCCGGACGCCGCCGCGTTCGTCCTCGACCCCGCCATGGACGTCCTGGCTGCCAACGCCCTGGCGACGGCGCTGTTCTCGCCCTTCGCGACGATGGACAACCTCGCCCGCATGACCTTCCTGGACCTCGCCGCCCGCAGCTTCTTCGTCGACTGGCCGCGGACGGCGGAGGCGGTGGTCGCCGAGCTGCGGCATGCCACGGGCCTCGACCCGCACGACCGGCGTCTCCACGACGTCGTCGGCCGTCTGGTCGAGGAGAGCGAGGAGTTCGCCGCCTTGTGGTCCTCGCACGCGGTCCGGGGGAAGGCCCGTGAGGGCAAGGAGCTCCTCCACCCGGACGTCGGACGCCTGCACCTGACCTTCCAGACCTTCGACGTCCGGGGGGCGACGGGTCAGCAGCTGGTGGTCTACCTCGCCGAGCCGGGGAGCCCGAGTGCGGAGGCCCTCGCCCTGCTCGGCAGTCTGCACGTCACCCGTCGCCAGGCCGGCTCCGCACGCTGACGCTCCGGCGTCGGCACGGCGGCGCCCATCGCCCCTCAGGCGGTGGGGAGGGCCGTCAGCACGTACTCGCGCGAGGCGCGGACCTCGTCGCGAAGGGCGTGCAGGTCGACGCCCAGGACGTGCCCGTCCCACTTGCGCGGTTCGCCGTTGATGAGAACGGCGCAGGGGCGATGCCGTGTGCGGGCCGTGTGTCAGCCGACCGCGCTCAGGAGTCGGCGGTGATGAGGCGCAGGGCACCGTCATAGGTGGCCTGGTCGCGCAGGTGCCCGTGCGCCCGATCCCACGCCCCGCTGTCCAGGTCGTCTGCCAGACGCTCGAGGCCGCGCTGGACGGCGGCTGGGTCGGTCAGGCCGAACCCCGACGTGGCGGCGCGGACCTGCGGCTCCAGGAAGGCCTCGGGGCGGGCCCAGAACGCCTCCCCGAACCCGTCGACGCAGTCCGCAGGCAACGGCACGACATCCACGCGCACCCGGGAGCTGCCGCGAGCGAGGGCGCCCGTCACGCGCTCGATCGTCGGGAACCGCGTCTGGTCGAGAGCGATGACCTCGGGGAAGTAGTCGGCCAGCCAGAACTGCTGCAGTGCCGGTGCGTCGACGGTGAGGACGACGACAGGCCCACGGCTGACGCGCCGCATCTCGCGCAGACCCTGCTCGACGTCGCTCCACTGGTGGATGGTCACTGTGGCCATGGCCGCATCGAAGCTGTCGTCGTCGAAGGGGAGCCGTTCCGCTGTGGCGTCGACCGCCGGCGCCGCCGTGACGGGACGCTGAGCGCGCATCGCCGCCGACGGCTCGACCGCCAGCACGTACCGGTCGGAGGGCTCGTACGACCCAGCTCCCGCCCCGACGTTGAGCACAGTCCTGCTGGCGCCCAGGGCCGCGTGCACCCTGGCCTCGATCCGCGGGTCGGTCTGCCGCAGGACCGCGTAGTCCTGCCCGTACCGCTGGTAGTCGAAGTCTCCGGCCGGGCGGTCTCGAGTCGTCACGGGCTCCAGTACAGCATCAGCCGCGCACCTGACCCACGATCGGCGAGGATCGGTGGCTTCCTGGGTCCGGGCGACTGAGGTGCCGCTCGTGGACGGGTGCCGTGGACGGCGTCTCGGGCCGGTGGCCCGGCCCACCCACCGATGCCACCACCGCCAGCGGCGCCACCCGTCGTGCGATGGCGCCGGCCAGCCCCGCGGTGGCAGTGTGCCGTCATGACGAGCCTCGGCCCACCCGAGACGAGGTTCGCGCGCTCCGGGGCCGTCGACATCGCCTACCAGGTGGTCGGGGAGGGCGAGCGCGACGTCGTCGTCGGGATCGGGTGGGTCTCGCACATGGAGCTGCTGTGGGAGCTCCCGGAGACGGTGCACTTCCTGCGGCGGCTCCAGTCGTTCGGTCGGCTCGTCCTCTACGACGCCCGCGGCACCGGCCTGTCCGACCGGCCCGGCCGTCCGGCGACGCTGGAGGACCTGGTCGAGGACCTGGTCGCCGTCCTCGACGCCGTCGGGAGCACGCGCGCCGTCATCGTGGGCTGGGTCGACAAGGCGGCCGCCGCGCTCGCGCTCGCCGCTCGCCATCCTGACCGCGTCGAGGCGCTCGTGCTCGGGGAGGCCATGGCGACGACCGTGCCCCGCGAGGGCGACCCGGGCGGGCTGGACCGCACCGTGGTCGAGCGCCTCGCGGCCGCTGTCGAGCAGGGGGCGTGGGGGACAGGCGTCCTGCTCCCGGGGATCGCGCCGAGTGTCGCCGACGACCCTCGCATCGCCGCGTGGTGGCGTCGTTGGGAGCGCATGTCCGCGACGCCAAACATGGCCGCGAGCATGCTGAGAACCCTCCTCGACCTCGACGTGCGGGCCCTGCTGCCGTCCGTCACCGCCCCCGCCCTCGTGCTGCATCGCGTGGACAACGCCCTGGTGAGCGGTGCCGCCGTGCGCCGGCTGGTGCGGGGCCTGCCCGACGGGCGCCTCGTCGAGCTGCCGGGGGCCGACCTGGCCGCCTTCTTCGGCGACACGGACGCGCTGCTCGACGAGGTCGAGGAGTTCCTCACGGGCACGCGCACCGGCGCCGACGTGGACCGCGCCGTGCTGACCCTGCTCGTCACCGACCTCGTCGGGTCCACGTCGATCGTCGCCGAGGTGGGGGACCGCCGATGGACCGAGCTGCTCGACTTCCACCACAAGGAGGTCCGGGCGGCCCTCGCCCGTCACGGCGGGACGGAGGTCGACACGGCAGGTGACGGCTTCCTCGCCGTCTTCGACCTGCCGAGCCGCGCCCTCGCGTGCGCCCGCGAGGCGCGGGACCGGCTCGCCGCCGGCGGCCTGACGATCCGCACCGGCCTGCACACGGGCGAGGTCATCCGCTCCGTCGCGGGCGTCCGGGGTCTCGGGGTGCACGTAGCCGCGCGGGTGGCGGCGAGCGCCCGGCCGGGCGAGATCCGCGCGTCGGGCACCGTCGCCGACCTGGTGGCCGGCGGCGGGACGGCGTTCGCCGAGGTCGGGGTCAGCGAGCTGGCGGGAGTCCCGGGCCGGTGGCGCCTCGTGCGGGTGGTGGACCCGCCGGACGGAAGTGCCTAGGCCTGCATCCGACCAGCTAGTCGCCCGACCAGAGGGCGAGCACCTGCTCCGCCCAGAGGCGGTTGGTCACCCCGAACGCGGGGAAGTTGAACCCCATGAGCGTGTCCTCCGCGGAGCGCACGGACCCGGGCACGCCGAAGCAGCCGTCGGCGACGTAGGCCGTCCTGTTCTGTTCGCGCATCGCGTCCAGCTCCTGCGCCGTCGGGCCGAACCCGGCCGCCGTCATCTCCGCCGCCCAGTAGTCGACCTGGTCGTCGTACTGGCCGACGTGCTGGGACCACCACGACTCCGCGCGTTCCTGGGTGTCGGCGCAGGAGGGCCAGAAGGGGTTCCGGACGAAGCCGTCGTACCCGTCGCGGCGTCCGACGTACTCGTCGGCGAGGCCGAACATGGCGTGCCCCAGCTCGTGCGGCACGTCGAGCATCGCGCTGTGTACCCAGTCCTCGTTCACCGCGACCGTGGCGTTCGCGAACGGCTGGTCCCAGGCGCGCCGCGGGGCGTCGAGGCCGGTGAGCATGACGCCCTGGCCCGCGACGGACGAGGCCACCAGGCCCGCCTCATCGACCTCGGCGAGCACCACGACGACCTGGTCCGGGGCCCAGACCGGCGTACCGGTGCTCTCCAGCCAGTCGTAGGGGGCCGTCGGGGACTGCGCCGTGACCCAGACGTTGAAGACGTCGCGGTGCCCGCGGAACGGCTCGATCCCGAACAGCCCCACCTCGGCCTCGAAGGCCGTCGACGCGTCGTCGTCGACACCCAGCGGCAGCCCGTCGGGCCCCCACAGCTGGGCCCGGCCGGACCAGTTGACGAAGACGGAGGCGACCCGGCGGAACAGCTCCGGGTCGTCCCAGCCCCACGGGGCGAAGACGAGGTTGATCCTGTCGGCACTGATCCGGTTGTGCCCGGGGACGAGGGGCTCGAGGCCCTCCGGTGCGGGTTCGAGCTCCGCCGGCGCCGGCGTGGCCTCGAGCGCGTCCGGGGTCGGTGACGGCGGCATCGGGACCGCGCTGGGTCCGGGTCGGTCGGTGCTCGTCGGTCCGGGCGCCGGCGCGGGTCGCTCCGATGAGCACCCGGCGAGTCCGGTGACGAGCGCGACCGTGGCCACGACAGCGAGGGCGGAGCGGACAGCGCGACGGGAGAGGTGCTCCCGACGACGGGTGACCGGGTCGGGCGGGCCCGCGGACCCGTCGTCGGGTGTCATGTGAGGAGTGAAGCAGCCGAAGGTGAACCGCAGGTGGCCGCGGACGCCGGCGTGGCGGCGCGCCGGCCCCGGCCGGAACGCTCGTCGTCGTCGTGATGAACGGGCCGCCGGGCCCGCGTGAACTCCTCGTCGCGGCGGCGCAGAGGGCGGCGACGGGCCCTTGGCGGGTCGGGGGGAGCGAGTAGTGTCCGAGCCGGGGAAAAATGCCCTCGGCTGGTGCCACCGGGACGACGACGTCCCGCGGTCCAGGTCGGCGGCACCTTCCTCTGCCACGACCTCGGGACTGCCCGCGGCGAAGCGAGCTGCTGTCCCGGGCGTTTCCCGGCTCGATCTGGAGGAACTCTGTGACCGCTCGACCCACACCGTCCCGTCACCCGGCGCGCGGCGCAGCGAGATCCGCTGTCGCCGTCGCTGCGCCGCTGGCCCTGGTCGCCAGCACGTTCGTCGCGATCCCGGCGGCGGCCGTCGCTCCCGACACCCCCGTGTTCATCAACGAGCTCCACTACGACAACGACGGCACCGACGCCGGCGAGTTCATCGAGGTCGCCGCCCCGGCCGGGACGGACCTGACCGGATGGTCCGTGGTCCTCTACAACGGCAGCAACGGCGCCACCTACAACACGCAGGCGCTCTCGGGAGCGATCGGTGACGACACCGGCTCCGGCTTCGGGTTCACGTCCATCACCTACCCTGCGAACGGCATCCAGAACGGTGCGCCCGACGCCGTCGCCCTCGTCGACGGCGGCGGTGCGGTGGTGCAGTTCCTCTCCTACGAGGGCGCCTTCACCGCCACCAACGGCCCCGCCTCGGGCCAGACCAGCACGGACATCGGCGTGTCCGAGAGCGGCAGCGGCCCGGTCGGCGAGTCCCTCCAGCTCACGGGGACCGGCGACTCCTCGGGCGACTTCACCTGGGCGCCGCCGGCCGCAGAGACCCCCGGCGCCGCGAACATCGGCCAGGTCTTCGTCGCCTCGGGTGACCCGCTGCCGCCGTCGCTGGGCTGCGCGACCGGTCTCGAGGTCACGACCGGGGAGTCCGCCACCACGACGGTCACGGCGTCCGACGCCGACAGCGGCATCACGAGCCTCGCGATCACCTCGGCCCCGGTCGACGGCATCACGCTCGAGGACTCCACCGCGCCGACCGGGGTGGGGGAGGCCGCCACCGCGACGCTCACCCTTGCGAGCACCACCGCAGTGGGCGTCTACGAGGTGCAGGTCACCGCGACGTCCGACGACGGCGCGCAGGCGCTCTGCACCGTCACGGTCACGGTCTCCGCGCCGCTGTCGACCAGCCTGATCTCCGACGTGCAGGGCTCGGGGAGCGCCTCGACGCTCGTCGGTCAGGAGATCCGGGTCGAGGCGGTCGTCACCTCGTTGATCACCGGCCAGGACGCGCTCGCCGGCTTCTTCGTGCAGGAGGAGGACGCCGACGCGGACGGGAACCCGGCGACGTCGGAGGGCGTGTACGTCTTCTGCGGTTCCGCCTGCCCGGCCGACCTGGCTGCGGGTGACCTCGTGACCGTCGTCGGCACCGTCGCCGAGTTCAACGGCAGCACCCAGATCGCGGCCACGGGCGGTTCGATCGAGGTCCTCGCCTCCGGCGTCCCGCTGCCGACGGCCGCCGTCGTCGAGCTGCCGGCCGCCACGTCCACGCGCGACGCGGCCACCTTCGAGAGCCTCGAGGGCATGGTCACGACCATCTCGACCACCCTCGTCGTGAGCGAGTACTTCAACCTCGCGCGGTTCGGCGAGATCGTGCTCACCGCGGACGAGCGCGGCTACCAGTTCACGCAGACGAACACCCCGAGCGTCGAGGGCTACGCGGCGTTCCAGGCCGAGCTGGCCAAGCAGCGGATCGTCCTGGACGACGACAGCAACGACCAGAACGACGCCACGAGCGGCCCGCAGAGCAACGAGCCGTACTTCTTCCCGACGCCCGGCCTCAGCACGGAGAACTTCTTCCGCGGCGGTGACACCATCACCGGCCTCACCGGCGTCATGGAGTACTCGTTCGGTGCCTGGAAGCTGCGCCCCGTCCCGGGCGAGGACTACACGTTCGAGTCCGTGAACGCGCGTCCGGAGGCGCCCGCCGAGGTCGGCGGCAGCCTGCAGGTGGCGAGCTTCAACGTGCTCAACTACTTCGCCACGGTGGACGAGACCTCCTCGGACAACACGGGCCCGTGCGGCCCGAGCGGGACGGACGACTGCCGCGGCGCCGACTCCGAGATCGAGCGCGAGCGCCAGCTCACGAAGATCGTCGCCGCGCTGGAGACGATCGACGCCGACGTCTTCGGTCTCATCGAGATCCAGAACGACGCGGGCCTGGCCACCCAGCAGATCGTGGAGGCGCTCAACGCCGCGACGGCGCCGGGCACGTACTCCTACATCGAGACGGGCTTCATCGGGACCGACGCGATCAAGCAGGCCTTCCTCTACAAGCCCGGCACGGTCACCCCGGTGGGCGAGTACGCGCTGCTCACCGCCGCTGAGGACCCGCGCTTCGACACCGACCGCAACCGGCCGGCCCTCATCCAGACGTTCGACGAGAACGCCACGGGCGAGCGGTTCACCGTCGCGGTGAACCACTTCAAGTCCAAGGGCTCCGGCTGCGGCGCGGGCGACGACTCGCCCCTGGACGGGTCCGGCAACTGCGACCTGACCCGCACGCTCGCCGCGGCGGCGCTGACGGACTACCTGGCCACGGACCCGACCGGCAGCGGCGACCCCGACTTCCTCGTCATCGGTGACCTGAACTCCTACTCCATGGAGCGTCCGATCACCACGCTCGAGGCGGCCGGCTACGTCGACCTGCTCGAGCAGTACGAGGGTCTGGAGTCCTACGGGTACCTCTTCGACGGGCTGCTCGGTCACCTCGACCACGCCCTGGCCACCGAGTCGCTCGCGGCCCAGGTGACCGGTGCCGGCGGCTGGAAGATCAACGCCGACGAGGTGCCGCTGTTCGACTACAACGACACCGTGCGCGACACGGGCGAGGCGGTCTTCGAGCGGGAGTCCGACGCCCTCCCGCTGTACGAGCCGAACGCGTACCGGTCCTCCGACCACGACCCGGTGATCGTCGGCCTCGCGCTCTCGAGCAACGTGGCCCCCGTGGCCGACGCCGGCGGACCGTACGTCATCAAGCCGGGCGCCCGGCTGGTGCTCGACGCGTCGGGCTCCTCCGACGCCGACGGCGACACGCTCACCTACGCGTGGGACCTCGACGGGGACGGTGCGTTCGACGACGCCACCGGGCCGACGGCGACGTTCCGGGCCAACCGGCCGCCGCGCGACTACCCCGTCGCGGTGCAGGTGAGCGACGGCAGCGAGACGTCCGTCGACCGGACGACCGTCTCGGTCGTGCCGCCGGGGAAGATGCGCCGATGACCGACTGACACCGACCGGGCCCCGTCGCGCGACCTGCACGGCGGGGCCCGGTCGTCGGTTGCAGGCGTGCATCCGAGCGGGAGCGCGTAGACTCCTGTCTGGTCAGACCAGACAGGAGTCGTCATGTCGTGGCAGGTGCAGGAGGCCAAGCAGCGTCTCAGCGAGGTGCTGCGGGCCGCGGAGCGCGGCGAGCCCCAGGTGATCACGCGGCACGGCGAGGACGTGGCGGTGGTCATCGACATCGGCAGCTACCGCCGCCTGGCCGGCGTTCAGGTGGAGCTGGCGGACTTCCTGCGCCACGGCCCCGACTTCGACCGTCTCGACCTCGACCGTTCCGGGGACCGCCCTCGCGAGGCCGACATCGCCTCGGTCACGGACCGATGAGGCGCTACCTGCTCGACACGAACGTCGTCTCCGAGCTGCGCCGCAGCCGGCCCGATCCCGCCGTCGTGCGGTGGTTCGACTCCGTCGGGCCGGCCGACCTCTTCCTCAGCGTCCTCACCATCGGCGAGATCCGGCTCGGTGTCGTCCGTCTGCGGCGTCGCGATCCCGAACGGGCGGCCGCCATCGACGAGTGGCTGGACCGGCTCCAGTCCGGTTACGCCGACCGCATCCTCCCGGTCACCCCAGCGGTCGCACGCCGCTGGGCAGAGATGAATGAGGCCCGGACCTTGCCGGTCGTCGACGCGCTCATCGCGGCGACGGCGGTGGAGCACGACGCCGTCCTGGTCACCCGGAACGTCGCCGACCTCGCGGGAACGGACGTCCGGCTGCTCGACCCGTTCGGCGCGCCCGCCTGAGCAGAGGCGGGAGGGGCCGGCCTTTGCGGTCCCGGGGCGCCATCGCCCCACGACGGCCGTCCGACCCGTACAGTGGTCCTGACCTTGCGCGCCGGGAGGCCCGGCAAGGCGGGATGCCGTCGGCTGACACTCACGCCGGCGAGCGGACGTGCGAACGCGTGACCGGGGTCGCAGCCAGATCGGCGCACCTCGCAGGCGGGGACGGTGCACGGGCGGCCCGACGGTCGCCCAGAGCGCCGCGGCCTCGGCTGTCCGCGGCACGGCGGGGCGCGTGACGCCCGGCGGGCCGGACGGCGCCGGGGCGGGACGACGACGCGACGTCGTCGTGGTGGAAGGCCTTTGAGGAGGGCATGTGGCACGAGCAGGCCAGCGGCGGTCCGGACGTACGCGGACGGACTCCGGCAGCCAGCGCCGGCGCCCGGTGCGTCGGGACGAGGAGGGGCTCATCCCCGTGCTCGTGGGCATCGCCCGCGAGGTCGACGGAGCGGTGCAGCGCCCGCCCACCCGGCCGGCGGTCCGGACGAAGTTCCAGGTCGCGGCCCTGCTCGTCCGCGAGGAGCGCACCCGCGTCAAGGCCGACGCCGCGATGACCTCGGCCAAGCGGGAGCAGGAGCTCAAGCGCCTCGACGGCGTGGCCACGCTGCTGGCCAAGATCGCCGCGCGGGACACCTCGCTGCTCACCCTGCTCGCCGAGGACGCCCGCGTCTCCGACACCGCGCGCGCCTACAAGGCGTCCATCCTGCGCGCCGGGGGGGTGGAGCCGCCGGACGAGCCCGAGCCGGAGCCGGTCGCGCCCGCCACACCGCCGCCCGGCGCCGAGAAGCGCGTCATGCCCGTGTCCGTCATCCAGCGCCAGCGGGCCAACCCGTTCCTCGCCCCGGACTTCGAGGCCGCGGCGGAGCGGATCGCCGCCAAGCCGCGCCGCCTGGCCGGGTGGGAGCTGCTCGAGCCGCTGTTCCGGTCCTTCGAGGAGGCGTCCCCGGGCGCGTCGTCGTGCATGAGCCTGCCCGCGCCGGCCCCCGTGCCCGTGCCCGCGGGGCGCGCGCTCATGCCCCACCAGTCGCAGGTCGTCGCCGCGGCCCGCGAGGGGCACCGCACCTTCCTGCTCGCCGACGAGCCGGGCCTGGGCAAGACCGCGCAGGCGCTGCTCGCGGCGCAGGCCTCCGACGCGTTCCCGCTGCTCGTCGTCGCGCCGAACGTCGTCAAGACGAACTGGGCGCGCGAGGTCGAGCTGTGGACGCCGCAGCGTCGGGCCTCCGTCGTGCACGGCGACGGGGACGACGTGGACGCGTTCGCGGACGTCGTCGTCGTCAACTACGACATCCTCGACCGGCACGTCGGCTGGATCGGCGAGTTCGGCTTCCGCGGGATGGTCGTCGACGAGGCGCACTTCATCAAGAACAGGACCTCCCAGCGGTCCCAGCACGTGCTGGCGCTGTCCGAGCGGATCCGGGAGCGCACCGGGCGGCCGCTCATGATGGCGCTGACGGGCACCCCGCTCATCAACGACATCGAGGACTTCCGGGCGATCTGGCAGTTCCTCGGCTGGATCGACGACGACAAGCCGCTCGGCCGGCTCATGACCACCCTGGAGGAGACGGGCCTGACCCCGGCCGACCGCGGTTTCTACGCCGCGGCCCGGGCCGCCGTCGTCGACATGGGCATCGTGCGGCGCCGCAAGGTCGACGTGGCCGCGGACATCCCCGCTCGCCGGGTGCTCGACCTGCCGGTGGAGCTCGAGGGCGCCGTCGGCCGCTCGATCCGCGCGGCCGAGGTAGCGCTCGCGGCGCGCCTCGTCGAGCGCTACCGCGCGGCGCTGGCCGCCCGGCCCGACGGCGCCGCCACGCTCGGCCTGGACCTCGAGCTCGCCCGGCGCGTCGCCGCCGCCGAGCTCAAGGACTCCAGCTCCAAGGCCAAGGGCGAGAACGTCTTCACGATGGTCCGCCGGATCGGCCAGGCCAAGGCCGGGCTCGCCGCGGACTACACCGCCCAGCTGTCCCGCAACGTCGGCAAGGTCGTGTTCTTCGCCAAGCACGTCGACGTCATGGACCAGGCCGAGCAGACCTTCGCCGAGCGGGGCATCAAGTACGCCTCGATCCGCGGCGACCAGACGCCCAAGGCACGGGAGAAGAACGTCGCGGCGTTCCAGAAGGACCCCGAGGTGCAGATCGCGGTGTGCTCGCTGCTGGCCGCGGGCGTGGGGCTGAACCTCCAGGTCGCCTCGAACCTCGTGCTGGCCGAGCTGTCCTGGACCGACGCCGAGCAGACCCAGGCGATCGACCGGATCCACCGGATCGGCCAGTCCGAGCCCGTCACCGCATGGCGGATCATCGCCGCGCAGACGATCGACTCCAAGATCGCCGAGCTGATCGACGCGAAGTCCGGGCTCGCCGCGCGGGCGCTGGACGGCGCGGCGGAGGAGGACGGGGCGTCGTCGACGGACGTGCAGCTGGAGGCGCTGGTGTCGCTGCTCCGGGACGCGCTCGCGGCGGAGGATGCGGCCTGAGCCGCCGAGGGGCTCGGCCCGTCATCTCTCGGGCCCGGGCCGCGGTTCCTCGCGGTAGAGCACCAGGTGCTCGTGGAAGAGGACCCCGTCGCGGATGTCCCCGGTGGCGGTGAACCCCGTGTCGTCGACGTACTCGAGGTGGCTGCCCGTCACGGTGTAGCGGCCGGTGTACGCGTTGCGCCTCGTGCCGCGAGCCTCGTCGTAGCGGCCGTCGGCGCGCAGCTCCTGACGGATGTACCCGTCGGCGGTCACCCACATCCCGGTGACGTCCACCGCGGCGACCTCGCGCGCGGATCGCGGTTCCTGTGACTGATGCTGCTTCGGCACGGTGTGCTCCCTCGTCGTCTCGTCGGTCTCGTGCAGGGAACCCACCCTGGACGGACCCGGGGGAGGGGGCCAGGACGGTCCGATCCTGGGTGCGACGCACCCAGGTACGCCGGAGGGGCCCCGGTCTAGCCTGCGCAGGGTGAGCGGGAGCAACGACCTGGGTGACTTCCTGAGGGCGCAGCGCGGCCGGTTGCGTCCCGATGACGTCGGGCTCGCCTCGTACGGCGCCCGCCGGGTGGCGGGGCTGCGGCGCGAGGAGGTGGCCGTGCTGGCGGGGATGAACAGCGACTACTACGCCCGCCTGGAGCAAGGGCGTGAGCGGAGGCCGTCCCCCGCGATCCTCGAGGCGATCAGCAGGGCGCTGCTGCTGGACGACGACGCCCGGGCGCACCTGTTCCGTCTCGCGGCCACGGTGCCACCGGGGCGGCGCCGGGAGCCGCGGGCGTCCGTCGGTCCTGCCCTGCGTCAGCTGCTGGACGGGTATCCGAGCGCCGCGGCGTTCGTCCTCGACCCCGCCACGGACGTCCTGGCCGCCAACGCCCTGGCCTCGGCGCTCTTCTCGCCCTTCGCGGCGAGGGACAACCTCGCCCGCATGATCTTCCTCGACCCGGCCGCCCGGCGCTTCTTCGCCCGGTGGGACCGGGCGGCCGAGGCGGTGGTCGCGGAGCTGAGGCACGCCACGGGCCTCGACCCGCACGACCGGCACCTGCACGACGTGGTCGGCCGCCTGGTCGAGGAGAGCGAGGAGTTCGCCGTCCTGTGGTCCGCCCAGGCCGTCCAGGGCAAGACCCGCGATGCCAAGGAGCTGCTCCACCCCGATGTCGGACGACTCCGCCTGACGTTCCAGGCCTTCGACGTCCGGGGCGCGACGGGTCAGCAGCTGGTGGTCTACCAGGCCGAGCCGGGCAGCCCCAGCGCCGAGGCCCTCGCCCTGCTCGGCAGCCTGCACGTCACGCGTCGCCAGGACGCGGAGCGCGGCTGAGCAGGTACTCGCGCGAGGCGTGGACCTCGTCGCGGAGGGCGGCCAGGTCGACGCCCAGCACCTGGCCGTCCCACTTGCGGGGCTCGCCGTTGACGAGCACCGCGCTGATGTTCCGGGCGTCGGCCCCGAGGACGACCGTGCCGATCGGGTCGTTCAACGGCATGGTGTTGAGGTCCTCGGCGCGGATGACCAGCAGGTCGGCCTTCTTGCCCGGGGTGAGCGAGCCGGTGACGTCTCCCAGCCCGTTGGTGCGGGCTCCCTGGAGGGTGGCGAAGTCCAGGACGTCGCGCGAGGTGATCCGTGCCGGCTGCTGGTCCGTGCCGTAGGCGGCGTTGACCGCGCGCATCCGCTGGATGGCGTGCAGCGCCCGCATCTGGGTGAACATGTCACTCGCCAGGGCGACCTCCACGTCGATGCTCAGACCCGGCCGGACCCCGACCGCCAGGGCCTCGTCGACGGCGGGGATCGCCGTCTCGAGACCGATCTGGGCGTCCGAGGTCGGGGCGAGGGCGATGGTCGTGCCGCTCTCGCCGATGGCCTGCCACGCCGCGGCGGTCAGGCCGGTGGCGTGGATCAGCGTGAGGTCCGGGCCGAGGAGCCCGTCCTCCGCCCAGCCGAGGACGGCTCGCGACGAGGAGGCGCCGAAGACGGCGTCCACGCTGACCCCGACGCCCAGGTCGCGGGCGGCGCGGGCCAGCCGGGTGCCGTAGGCGAGGGCGGGCCCGCTGATCTCGTCCGTCGCCAACGCCGCCAGGCGCAACGTCAGCAGCTGGTCCTCGGAGGAGAAGTACTGGTCCTGGAGGCGGGCCAGGTCCCCGGGCCACTGCTCGTCCCACTCGCCGAAGTGCGGGCCCATGGAGGCGTGGACCCCACGGATGCCGGTGTCGACGAGCGCCTCGACCGCGGCGTCCGAGTGCTCCGGGCTGCGGGAGTTGTGCGAGAAGTCGAGCAGGCACGTGATGCCGCTGTCGATCGCGGTCAGCGCGGCCAGCCTGGTCCCCACGTACATGTCGTGGGGCCGGTAGACGGTCGCGTAGCCGGCGAGGGTGGTCATCACGTAGGCGCCGAGATCGTCGACGTCCGGCATGATCCGGCGCAGCTGGGTCTCCCAGGCGTGCCGATGGGTGTCGACGAACCCCGGGGTGAGGATGGTGCCCGCGGCGTCGACCACGACCGCACCGTCCCGGCTGAGGCCGGTCCCGATCGCAGCGATCGTGTCGCCCTCGACGAGGAGGTCGGTCCCGTGCAGGACGCCGAGGTCGGCGTCCATGGTCACGATCGTGGCGTCGGTGAACAGGATCCGCCGGTGCGGGTCGTGGGCCCGGTGCTGGACCTGGGGGAGGACGGCGGCGCTGGTGGTGTCGGAGGAGTCCACGAGGGGGTCCTTCTCGTCGTGCTGAGGCATCTCAGCGAGGTCGGGGACGAGCCCCAGCCTCCGACCGGCCCGGGGGGACCACCAGGCTCCGCCGCGTCCAGGTAGGCCCCGCCCACCCTGGCGGTGCGAGGCGCCGGCGCGCCCGCCGGCGGCCCGGTCACGGTGCGTCGCCGTCGGCGAGGAGGACCAGGCCGTTCCCGTCGGGGTCGCTGAAGTGGAACATCGCGGGGACGCCCTCCCACCGGAGCACCTCGTCGTTGTGCAGGGTCACCCCCGCCACCTCGGCCAGCCGCGCGTACGCGGCGTCGATCTCCGTCGCGCCCAGGCGCACCGCCAGCGGGAGCGGGCTGTCGGGGGGAAGCAGCACCAGGCCGACGTCGGACCCCGGGGGGACGACCTCGACCATCCGGGCCCGGGGCCACACCTCCACGTCCATGCGGAGCTCGCACCCCAGCACCTCGGTGTAGAAGGCGATCGCCGCGTCCTGATCGGCGACCGGCAGGGACACGCTCAGCACTCTCGTCGTCGTCATGCAGGATGGACCGCTCGCCGCGACCGAACTCATCGGCATGTCGAACCACCGGTCCGGGTCCGCGTCGCCCGTCGTCCCCGGGGCCGAGCGGTCAGCGGCGGCGCGCGGTGAGCGTGAAGGAGGCGGGCAGGCGCTCGGGCCGCTCTCGCAGGCGGTACTCGCCGAGCTCCTCGTCGAGCTCCATGAACCCCGGCAGCGCGTCCCACGGGACGCTGTCGTGCTCGGTCAGCGACGTCAGCTCCAGGCCCGCGTCGAGCACGGCGGTGACGATCTCGCCGATGCTGTGGTTCCACTCCATCGACCGCGGCTGCGCGACGGTGCCGTCGCCGCCGTAGGTCTCCTCCTCGCTCCAGACGAGCGGCTCGGCCCGCTCGTAGTAGGGCAGCTCCAGCGCGACCGTCGTCTGCCCGGGGCCGCTGATCCAGGGCTGCTGCTCGCGGTCCGGGTGCTCGGCGCCGACCGTCATCGCGAGCGCCGCGTTGAGGACCGGGTGGCCGTCCCGGAGGAACAGCCGGCCCCCGGGGCGGAGCAGGGCTGCGACGGTCTGCGCCCAGCGGCGGATGCTCGGCAGCCAGCAGATCGCACCGATCCCGGTGTAGACGACGTCGAACTGCCGCCCACCGAGCGCCTCAGGGGCGGCGTAGACGTCGGACCGGACGTACTCGATCTCGGCGCCCGCGCGCTCGGCCAGCCCCCGCGCCTCCTCGATCGAGGTGCCGGACAGGTCGACGCCCGTCACGCGGCCGCCGAGCCGGGCGAGGCTCAGGGTGTCGGTGCCGATGTGGCACTGCAGGTGCACGACGTCCAGGCCGGTGATGTCCCCGAGCCGGGGCCGGTCGAACGCGACGACGTGCGACAGGGCGGTCGGGTCGGACACGAGCCGGTCGATCCCGTAGCCCTGCGCGTGGATCGTCGCGCGGCTGTCCCAGTTGGTGCGGTTGAGCTCGAGGTACTCGTCGGCGGACACCGGCGGACCGTACCGGAGGGGAGCGGCCGGTCGCACCCGGAGCGGCGAGGCAGGATGGACCGCATGAGCATCGTGAAGATCAACGCGATCACCGTCCCGGAGGACAGCGGCGACGAGCTCGCGCGGCGGTTCGCCGCCCGCGCCGGCGCGGTCGACGGTCAGGACGGCTTCGAGGGCTTCGAGCTCCTCGCGCCGACCGACGGCCGCACCACGTGGCTGGTCGTCACGCGCTGGCGCGACGAGGAGGCGTTCGGCGCCTGGATGTCCTCGGCGGCCTTCGGGCACGGTCACCGCGGGGGCGAGGGCGGCGGTGCCGACGCGTCCGGCGAGGCCCCACAGCGCCCCGTCTCCGTCAGCAGCGAGCTGTGGTCCTACCGCAGCGCGGGCGGATCGACGGGCGACGCGCGAGGCTGAGGCACCCGACCGCGGTCGCACCGGCACCCTCCTTTCGGACGATGCCGACGCCCGGCCCGCGGCACGACGATCGACCCATGAACGCCAAGGAGATCCGTCCCTCGAGCGACGAGCAGGGCGACGAGGAGGGCGCCCACCCACGGCGCGAGCCGCGGGTGCCGCCGCGCTGGTTCGTCCGCGTCGCCTGGCGGGTCCACCGTGGCCTGTACCGGCTCAGCGGCGGACGGTTCCTCTGGGCGACCGGGGGCCGACGAGGCTGGGGCGCGCTGCGCTTGACGACGGTCGGGCGTCGGTCCGGCCAGGAGCGCAGCGTCATCCTCGGCTACCTCGAGGACGGGCCGGACCTCGTGACGCTCGCGATGAACGGGTGGCAGGAGGGACACCCCGCGTGGTGGCTGAACCTGCGCGCGCACCCGGACGCCGTCGTCCGGCTGGTCGGTGAGGCTCCCCGACGCGTGCGGGCGCGGCCCGCCGAGGGGGCCGAGCGCGACCGCCTCTGGGCACGGTGGACCACCGTCGACGCGGACCTGGACGCCTACGCCGCCGGCCGGTCGACGCGCACGCCCGTCGTCGTCCTGGAGCCGCTCGAGCGCTGAGGACCGAGCCGGACCCTCGCCGGCCCGGGGCTTCCCCGCACCGGCCGCCGTGGTCCCCACGCTCGCGGATCCAGGACCTCACGTCGCCCGGGGCGCGGTCTCAAGATCGGTCACGCTTCCTCTTGCTAAACGTTATCGACATCGTTACCGTCCTCTCACCCGGATTAGTTCGACGGTTGATCAAAACCCGTCGGACCCCAACGGAGAGGAACAACGATGTCCCGAACCACGACCACCAGGCGGGTCGCCGCGGCCGCCACGTCGGCGATCGCCGCGGTCGCGCTGGCGGCGCCCCTCGCGCACGCGGCCCCGCCGGAGGACACGCTGCGCTCGGAGGCGCCGCGCGACCTCAGGATCGGCTCCGCCGTGTGGGGCGAGCGTGAGCTGCTCGGCTACGACAAGAAGGCGCCGACCGAGTTCCAGCAGATCCTCGCGGCGGAGTTCAACTCGATCACGCCCGAGAACGACATGAAGTGGGCCGAGATCCACCCCGAGCCGGACTCCTACGACTTCTCCGGTGCGGACGCCGTCGTCGCCTTTGCGAAGGCGAACAACCAGGAGGTCCGCGGCCACACGCTGCTGTGGCACAGCCAGAACCCGCAGTGGGTGACCGACGGTGGCTCGACGTGGTCCTGCGACGAGGCGCGCGACGTCCTGGAGGACCACGTCCGCACCGTCGTCGGCCGTTACGCCGGCGAGATCTACGAGTGGGACGTCGCCAACGAGATCTTCCAGGACGACTGGGACAACGGCGGCGTGCGCCTGCGCACCGAGGCCAACCCGTTCCTCAAGGCGTGCGCCGAGGACCCGGTCGCCCTCATCGGCGACGTCTTCCGCTGGGCCCACGAGGCCGACCCGGAGGCGGTGCTGTTCCTCAACGACTACAACGCCGAGGGCGTCAACACCAAGACGAACGCCTACTACGCCCTCGCGCAGGAGCTCCTCGCCGACGGCGTGCCGCTGCACGGCATGGGTGCCCAGGGCCACCTCAGCCTCATGTACGGGTTCGACACGTCGATCCAGGAGAACTTCGAGCGGTTCGCCGACCTGGGTCTCAAGGTCGCCGTCACCGAGGCGGACGTCCGGTTCCCGCTCGCGGGTGAGCCGACCGAGGCGCAGCTGGCCACCCAGGCCGAGCGCTACGACGCCATGCTCCAGGCCTGCATCAACGTCGCCGCCTGCACCAGCTACACGGTGTGGGGCTTCGACGACGCCCGCTCCTGGGTCCCGGGCGTCTTCGCCCCGGAGGGCGCGGCGACGATCATGACCGAGGAGTTCGAGAAGAAGCCCGCGTACTTCGCGCTGCTGGAGACCCTCACCGAGGCGACCCCGGGCAAGTCCCCGCGGACGGCGCCCGGCCTGAACAAGGGCCACCTGACGTCGGCGGGCATGGGCCGGTAGCACCAGTCGCAGGAAGCGCCGGTGGCGCGTGGGCCGGGCCGGGTCCACGCGCCACCGGCGTCTTCAGCGGCGGGACGCCGCTCCCCGAGGAGCGCCTGCCCGGCCGCGCACCTCGCTCGTGTGGAGGGTGCGTCGTCCCTGGCGCGACGAGGTCTCCATCGGAGGCTGGGCTCGCGCGTCACCCGCGCCGGCGCAGCACCGCCCGCACCGGGAGCCGGGTGGAGTACTCGATCGAGCCGTAGCGGAAGAGCCGCACCGCGAGCCGCAGCGCCAGCGCCCCGAGCACGAACAGCTCGACGACGACGATCGCGGCCTCCCACGCGCTGAGCGTCCCGAGGCCGTTGCGCAGCAGGGCGGTCGACGGCGCCGTGTAGGGGAAGTAGGTGAACACCTGCACCACGACCGAGTCCGGCTCGCTGACCACGAGCCCGACGACGTACAGCGGCAGGAACACGAGGATCGACAGCGGCGCGAACCAGTTGCCGGCCTCCTTGACGGTCGGCACCGACGCGCCGATCGCCACGAGGGAGCCGGTGAACAGCACGAAGCCGCCGGCGAAGAGCCCGAACGCCACGCCCAGCCGCACCGGGTCGACGACCAGCCCGGACAGGTCCAGGTCCGGGATGTCGAGGCTCTCGCGGAAGAAGACGTACGCCACGACCGCGGGCAGGAGCAGCACCACGAGCTGCACCAGGCCCAGCACGAACACCGAGACGATCTTCCCGACGATGAGCGTCGTCGGGTTCATGGTCGTGAGGATCATCTCGGTGACGCGGTTCTCCTTCTCCTCCAGCGTGCTGGTGAGCATCTGGTTGCCCAGCATGATCACGCTGAGGAAGAACACGACGAGGAAGGACAGCGGCAGCACGGCCGCCTCGAAGCCCGGGGTGACGTGGCCGGCGTCGTCGTAGGTCCGCGCTGTCACGGCCACGTCCCCGCGGGCGAGCGCGACGAGCTCCGGTGAGCCGATCCGCTCCTGGGCGGCGGTCTGCAGCAGGCCGCGCGCGACGGCGGCGTAGCGGTCGTTCGTCAGGAGGCCGGCGTCGACGGCGTCCACCTGCACCGCCGTGACGGTCGGGTCGGCGGGGATGGCGACGTGCGCCTCGACCTGCCCCGCGCGCACGGCCGCGACCGCGGCGTCGTCGTCGGTGGCGCGGGTGCCGCCGAAGGCCGCGGCGACGTCGTCGTCGACCAGGCCCGAGGCGTCGGTGAAGGTGAACGCGAACGTCTCGGGCGGCCCGGTGACGTCCTCCTCGAGCCGCTGGTTGCTCGTCACCGACAGCGCCAGGACGGCCGCGATGAGGAGAGGCACGCCGAGGGAGGCGAGCCAGAACCAGCGCCGCCGCAGCACGCGTCGGAGCTCGAACCCGACGACTGTGCCCAGGTTGTGCCGCCTCATCGGGACGCCGCCTCCCCGTAGACCCGCAGGAACACGTCCTCCAGCGACGTCCGCACCGCCGTCGCCTCGCGGACCGGCACGCCCGCGTCCACGAGCGCGCGGACGACGGCGGCCGGGTCCACCCCGTCGTGGAGGGTCAGGTCGGCGAGGTGGTCGCCGCCGACGACGTCCTGGGCGCCCGGGACGGCCGTGCCCACGGTGCCCGCAGCCCCCGGTGCGGGGGCGACGTCGTACAGCGGGCTCGGCGGGACCGGCGCGCCGCACCGCACGCGCAGGACGGGTGCGCCGAACTGCTCCTGCACCTGCGCGACCGTGCCGTACGCGGCGGCGACGCCGTCCTTGAGGAGCAGGATGCGGTCGCAGAGCTGCTCGACCTCCTCCATCTGGTGGGTCACCATGACCACGGTCGCGCCGGCGCGGCGCTGCTCGTCGATGAGGTCCAGGAGCAGGCGGCGGTTCACGGGGTCGAAGCCCTGGGTCGGCTCGTCGAGGACGAGCAGCTCCGGCGAGCGCATGATCGTCACGCCGAGCTGCACCTTCTGCTGCTGGCCGCTGGACAGGCGGTCGATGCGCACCGCGGCCTTGTCGGCCAGGCCGACCCGCTCGAGGTACTCCCGGGACCAGGTGCGGGCGGCCGAGCGGTCCATGCCCTTGAGCCGGCCGAAGTACGTCATGACGTCGAGCACCGGCTCGCGCTTGTACAGACCGCGCTCCTCCGGCAGGTAGCCCAGGCGCACGCCGGTCTCCGGGCTGAAGTCCGCGCCGCCGACGTGGAGCAGCCCCGCCGTCGGCCGGTAGATGCCGAGCAGGGCGCGCAGCGTCGTCGTCTTGCCCGAGCCGTTGCTGCCGAGGAAGCCGAAGGTCTCCCCGGCGTGCACGTCGAAGGACAGGTCGCGGACGACCGTGACCGGCCCGAAGTCCATGCGGAAGCCGGCGACGTGCACCAGCGCCTCGACCACCGAGTCACCTCCTGCGAGGACGAACGCACCCCTCCTGCCACGGTCCTCGTCCCACCGGGGACACCGCGACGGACCAAGGGCCGTGGTGCGCGGCCGCCGGAA
Organism: uncultured Actinotalea sp.; assembly: GCF_946885855.1. The sequence continues at coordinate 21,874 of NZ_CAMPHH010000004.1, forward strand.
ATGACCTGCGCGTCAGGACGGGCGTGGCTAGCGTGCCGCGATGACCGATCACCCGCCCGGAACGCTGCGGTCCCACTACGAGCAGGACGTCGACGAGGACCTGCGCCTGCGCCGCGGTCTCGGCCGCCTCGAGCTCGCCCGCGTCCAGGAGGTCGTGCGGCGCTCCGTCCCGAGGGGCGGCGGCCTCGCCGTCGTCGATGTCGGTGGCGCGACGGGCGTCCACGCCGAGTGGCTGCTGGACGACGGCCACGACGTCCACCTCGTCGACCTGCTGCCACGGCACGTCGACCGCGCCCGCGAACGCCTCGGGGCGCGCGGCAGCTTCCGGGCCGAGGTCGGGGACGCGCGGCACCTGCCGCGAGAGGACGCCACCGTTGACGTCGTCCTCGTGCTCGGCCCGCTCTACCACCTCCAGGAGCGCAGCGACCGGGTCGCCGTCTGGCGTGAGGCGCGCCGCGTGCTCGTGCCGGGTGGCGTCGTCGTCGCCATGGCGATCTCGCGCTTCGCCTCGCTCATGGACGGGCTGGCCCAGTCCTACCTCTTCGAGCCGGACTTCCGCAGCATCGTCGAGGCGGACCTCGCGACGGGCCGGCACACCAACCCGACCGGCGACCCGCGGTGGTTCACGGACGCGTACTTCCACCACCCGGACGAGCTGCCCGCCGAGGCCGAGGAGGCGGGGCTCGACGTCGTCGAGACGGTGGGCGTCGAGGGGATGGTGCACTGGATGAAGCACCTGGCTCCCCGCTGGGAGGACCCTGCGGACCGCCGGGTCCTCCTCGAGTCCGCGCGGGCGATCGAGCACGAGCCCACCCTCCTGGGGCTGAGCTCCCACCTCCTGACGGTGGCGCGGCGCCCCTGAGGAGGTCAGCGCGAGGACCAGCCCCCGTCGGACGCGATCGTCTGGCCGGTCACCCACGCGGACTCGTCGCTGAGCAGCCAGCCGACGAGCCGGGCGGTGTCGGCCGGCTCGCCCCAGCGACCGCCCGGGTTGGCCGCGGCGACGGCGGCGTGGGCCGCCGCGTCGGCGTACCCGGTGTCGTTGGGGCCGGGGTCGATGCAGTTCACCGTGATCCGCCGCGGGGCCAGGTGGACGGCGAGGCTCTTCGTCAGGCCCTGGAGCGCCGCCTTGGAGGCGACGTAGGGCAGCTCGCCGGGCATCCCGCCGTGGTACTGCCCGGAGGTGAACAGGACGCCCCGGCCGCCGTCTCGCGCGTCGTCGTGCTGCGCGGCGAACGCCTGGACCAGGAGCAGCGTCCCGCGCACGTTGACGGCGGCGTTGAGGTCGAGCTCCTCGGCGGTGAGGTGCTCCAGGTCCTGCGAGCCCGACCGGGCGTGGTTGGCCACCACCGCGTCGACGTGACCGAAGGCCTCGCGCGCCGCCGCGACGACGTCCGACGGCGCCGCCGGGTCCGCCAGGTCGCGCGCGACGTGCTCGACGCGTCCGCCCGCGGCGCGGAGCTCGCCGACCAGGGCGTCGACGCCGCCGACGTCCTCGCCCCAGGGCTGCTCGGCATCGTGCGGGGACCACGAGTGCAGCAGGACCGCGGCGCCGTCGGCGACCGCGCGCCGGGCCAGCGCCGCACCGATCCCGATCCGTCGGCTGGCTCCGGTGATGACGACGACGCGGTCGTGCAGGGGGAGTGGGGTCATGCGGGCGATGCTCCCGGCTCGGGGGGCGGGCCGCACGGCCTTATCGGTGCGGGCCGCCGTCCGTGCGGCCCGTGCCCTCGGCGGCCAGCGCCGCGAGGCCGGCCCGGACCACCTCGACGATGCGGTCGGTGTCGTAGACGCACCCGCCCCAGGTCCCGCCGCTGGCCTCCTGGAGCGCGGCCCACAGCCGCGTGTCGTCCGGCAGCTGCGCGTGGGCGGCGAGGTCGGGGTGCGGGGGCCGGGCCGCCAGGACGCGCGCGCCCTCCTCCGGCGTCAGGCGGGAGGTCGCGTCGCCGACGAAGTCGACCGTCCCCTCGAGCCGGCCGACGTCGACCCGGATCTCGACGAGGTCGCCGTCGCGCAGCCGGCCGATCGGCCCGCCCGCCAGCGCCTCCGGCCCGACGTGCCCGAGGCACGCGCCGGTCGAGACGCCGGAGAACCGCGCGTCGGTGACGAGGGAGATCTCCTTGCCGTAGGAGAGGTACTTCAGTGCCGACGTGACCTGGTACGTCTCCTCCATCCCGGTGCCGAGCGGCCCGCAGCCCGCCAGGACCATGACGTCCCCGGGCGCGACGGCCCGCGCCTTGATCGCGGCGATGGCCGCCGCCTCGGAGGTGAACACCCGCGCCGGACCGACGTGGTGGAAGACGCCGTCGGCGATCCGGCTCGGGTCGATCGCGGTCGACTTGATGACCGAGCCCTCCGGTGCGAGGTTGCCGATCGGGAAGGTCGCCGTCGGTGTGAGGCCGCGGGCCCGCGCGGCGGCGGGGCTCATGATGACCTCGTCGGGGTCGACGCCCTGCTGCTCGAGCAGCGCCTGGCGCATCCGCGCGCGGCGCTCGGAGGTCTCCCACCACTCGAGCACGGTGCCGAGGGTCTGGCCGGTCGCGGTGAGGACGTCCAGGTGCAGGACGCCGAGGTCCCGCAGGTGGAGCATGACCTCCGGGGTGCCGCCGGCGAGGAACATCCGCACGGTCGGGTGGTGCACGGGCCCGTTGGGCAGCACGCTGACGATCCGCGGCACGGCCTGGTTGACCCGCATCCAGTCCGCCACCGTGGGCACGCGCAGGCCCGCGGCGTGGGCGATCGCGGGCAGGTGCAGCAGGAGGTTGGTCGAGCCGCCGACGGCGGCGTGCACGGCCATGGCGTTCTCGACCGCCCGGTCGGTGAGGACGTCGCGGCTCGTGATCCCGAGCTCCCGCTGGCGCAGCACCGCGCGGGCCGACTGCCGCGCGACCTCGGCCCACACCGGCTCGCCGGACGGGGCCAGCGCGGAGTGCGGCAGCGCGAGCCCGAGCGCCTCGGCGACGACCTGGCTCGTGGCCGCCGTCCCGAGGAAGTGGCAGCCGCCGCCGGGGGAGGCGCAGGCGCGGCAGCCGGCCTCGGCGGCGTCGGCGAGGGAGATCTCGTCGTTGGCGAACCGGGCCCCGAGGGTCTGCACCCGCGCGAGGTCCTCGCCCTGCGCCGGCGGGAGCGTCACGCCGCCGGGGACGAGCACGGTCGGCAGGTGCCGCTGGGACGCGAGCGCCATCATCGTGGCGGGCAGCCCCTTGTCGCAGGTCGCGACCCCGAGGACCGCGGACCGCGTCGGCAGCGAGCGGATGAGGCGGCGCATGACGACGGCGGCGTCGTTGCGGTAGGGCAGGGAGTCGAACATCCCGGGAGTCCCCTGGGACCGGCCGTCGCACTGGTCGCTGACGTAGGTCGCGAACGGCAGCCCGCCTGCCTCCGCGACGACCTCCGCCGCCGCCCTGACCTGGTCGCTCAGCTCGAAGTGGCCCGAGTGCAGGCCGAGCGCGATGGGCCGCCCGTCCTCGGACCGCATCCCGCCGGCCGTCGAGACGATCATCACCTGGGGGCCGAGCATGTTGGCCCGCGGCCACCCCATCCCGGCGTTCTGCGTCATCCCGAAGACCGTGCCGCTGGGCGAGTCGCGCAGCAGCTCGGCGGTCAGGGGCAGGCTGCCCTCCGGCCCGGGCGCCTGGGTGCGGACCGCGTAGATGCCGTCGTGCGGCTCGAGGAACGACCGGACGGCCTCGTGCTCGCCGGTCACATCGCCTCGACGGTGGCCATGAGCGCGGCCAGGGCGTCGGCCTGCTCCGGGCTCGGGGGCAGGTGCGGCGGCGTGCTGTGCCGCTGCAGCGCGACGCCGCGGCGGACCATGCCCTCCTTGAGCAGGGGGAAGAACGGCGTGCCGAGCGCGTACAGCTCCATGAGCACGTCGATCTTGCGCTGCTGGGCGGCGATCGCGCCGGCGTCGCCCCCCTCGACCGCCCGCGCGTACGCGGCGCAGATCTCCGGGTAGAGGTTGGCGAGCCCGCCGATCGCCCCGGCCCCGCCGGAGGTGACGACGTGGTGCAGGTTCTCGTCGAAGCCCGCCAGCACGCGGAAGTCGGGGAACTCCGGCAGCAGCTCGGTGAGGAGGCGGCGGGTGTGGCCGACCTCGAGGACCGTGTCCTTGTAGCCGACGATGTTCGGGTGCTTGCGGAGCAGGTTCCGCGTCACCTCGGGGGAGAGGTCGTAGCCGGTGCGCGCGGGGAAGTTGTACAGGTAGACGTCCCCGTCGAGCTGCCGCGCGACCGCGGAGTAGTACGCCTCGATGCTCGCCGCGTCGAGCGCGAAGTAGTACGGGCTGACGAGCATGACGGCGTGCGCGCCGGCCTCGAGCGCGTACCGGCTCAGCTCGACGGCGTCGTCGATCCGCAGGCAGGCGGTGCCCACGATGAGCTCGCCGCGCGCCGGCACGTGCTCGACCGCGAGGTCGATGAGCGCGCGCTTGTCCTGGGGGCGCAGAGCGAAGAACTCGCCGGTGCTGCCCATGAGCACGATGCCGTCGACCCCGCCGCCGAGGATGTGGTCCCAGACGGCGACGTTGCCGTCGCGGTCCAGGACGCCGTCGGCGTCCACCGCGGTGACCGCGGGGGCGTAGAACGCGGCGCGCCGCGTCTTCTGCCGCACCGAGCTGTCGCCCGCCACGCGGCTCACCAGACCCGGACCCGGCCGGCGCCGCCGTCGAGCGCGGCGAGGGGACCGGCGGGGTAGGTGCGCCCCGCCTCCTTGCGCGTCCCGACCAGGTCGACGTCGGCGACGACGGGCGTCCCGTCCGGGTTCTCGAAGCCGGCCACCGCGATCCGCACGTGGCCGAGGTCCGCGCCGGTCACCACGCCGCCCACCGGCGCGACGAGCGCGGCCGGGAGGTCGTGCTCGAGCCAGACCGCGTCGCCGTCGTCGACCACGCGGACGACGGCGACGCCGTCGGCGGTCACCGCGTCCGTCTCGTGGGAGGCCGGCCGGGCGCCGTCGGCGTACGCGTTGGACCGCAGGTACGCCGGTTGCCGCTCGTGGTGGAAACGGGCGTGGTCGCCGGCGCCGCCCATCACCCCGACGCGCTCCTGGTACTCCCGCCACGAGGCCGGGAAGCCCTCGTAGGTGTGGGTGCCGTAGGACTCCGGCGGGAACTCCTCGAGCACCAGCGGCGCCTCGGGCCCGTACACGCCGTCGTGCGTGCCGACGAAGAGGTTGCCGACGTACCGGTCGTCGCCGGCGTAGACGAACGCGTAGCCGGCGACCTGCGTGGAGTGCGGCACGTGGTACGGGGTCGCGCGGTCCAGGACCGCCTGCATCCGCACCGCACCGAGCACGAGGTTGTGGACGAACGCGTTGCCCTGGCTGAACAGCTCGATCGCGATGGGGGAGCCGAGCAGGTTGTGGTCGACCGTGGCCGGGCCGTGGCTGACCTCGATGAACAGGTCGCGGATGTTCCGGTACAGGACGTTGCGGCTGATCCGGGTGCCCTGCACCTGCCAGTCGAGCCAGATGCCGAGCGTGGTGTCGTGGATGCGGTTGTGCTCGATCGTCACGTCGAGCGGGGCGTGGAGCTTGATGCCGCCGATCTCGTAGCCGTAGAACTCGTGCTTGGTCCCGATGTGGTGGATGTGGTTGTCCGCGATGGTCGAGAACACGCAGCCCAGATGGCCGACGACGCCGTTCTGCCCGCAGTCGCGGATCTCGTTGCGCCGCACGACGTGGGAGCCCACGTGCTCCCGGCTCCAGCCCTGGTGGGAGGCGGTGAAGACGGCCTCGATCTGGTACTGGTACCCCGGCTTGTCACCTCGTTCGTACCCGAAGTTGTCGCCGCTGGCGGCGTTCTTGCCCAGGGAGACGCCGGAGCACTTGGCGTCCCGGATGAGGTTGTCCTCGATGACCCAGCCCTTCGCCCAGTTCGGGCCGACGAGCCCGGGCTGGTCGCCGGTCGGCGGGGCCCACGGGGTCGCGGCCTGCGCGAGCTCGAAGCCCCGGACGGTGATCCAGTCGAGGTGGCTGCGCTCGGGGTAGAAGACGGCGGGACGGACGTTGATCTCGACGAGCGCCTCGTTCGGGTCCGCCCCCTGGAAGTTCGCCCAGATCGTCGTGACGTCCTCGCCGACCTCGGCGTACCAGACGCGGACCGTCGCGTCCGGGTCGACCAGCTCGGTGTCCAGCGCGGTCCAGGAGTACCGGGTGCGCGTGCGGCGCTGCGGCTCGACGACGGCGGCGCGCTCGTGCACCTGGTGGAGCGAGCGACCGTCGAGGTAGACGTCGCCGCGGCTGGCCAGGACGCCGCCCGGGCCGGGGTGCAGCCAGTCGCCGACGACGGGGGCGTCGAAGGGGTTGAAGTCCCCGAAGAGGCTGTGGGGCACCTCGGCCCGCCAGACCGTGCCCTCCTCGTGGGTCCATCCGGTGACGACCTCGGAGCCCTTGATCGCGACGTGCTCGCCCGGCGCGGCCTCGAAGGTGATCCGGCGGTCCTCGCCGAGGCCCCCGCGCACCGGCTTGACCCACTCGCGGTAGGTGCCCTCGTGGACCTGCACCGTGTCACCCGGCATGGCCGCCCGGGCGGCCCGGTTGATGGTGCGGAAAGGGGCGTCGGCGGTGCCGGCGGCGCGGTCCGAGCCGGTCACGGCGACGTGGAACGTGGTCACGGGAGGTCCTCCGATCCGGGCGGCGGCGCGACGACGGCGTGGCACGGCCGGGTGGTGAGAAAGTGTTTCGACGGGTTTTCTGCTTGCTCAGACTGTAAGCGCTGCGCGCCCCGTGCGGAAGGTCGCGCCCCGGGGTCCGCACGTCCGCGCCAACTCCGAAAGACTTTCCGGTACGGTGAACCCATGCCCCCCGTCGGAGACCAGCGCCCCCGGCTCGACCAGGTCGCCGCGGAGGCCGGGGTGTCGACCGCCACGGCGTCGAAGGTGCTCAACGGCCGGCCGCACGTCTCGCCGCAGACGCGGCGCCGGGTCGAGGAGGCGATCGAGCGGCTCGGGTACGCACCGAGCACGGGCCACCGCGCGGGGACGGCGGCCCGCAGCGTCGTCGTCGTCTTCCGGACGCTCGCCGACGCGTACGCGCTGCGAATCCTCGAGGGGGTCCTGGCGGCGGCCCGCGGGGAGGACGTGGAGGTGGTCGTCGACGTGCTCGACGGGCCGGACGGTGCGGTCGCCGACGCGCCGCCGCTCACGCCGTCGTGGATCCGCCGGCAGGCCGCGCGGCGCCGGACGGGCGTCGTCGTCGTGACCACCGAGAGCACGCCCGAGCAGCAGCGCCTGCTCGAGGCACTCGGCCTGCCCGCGGTGCACATCGACCCGGCGAACCCGCTCGACGACGCGACCGTCTCCGTCGGGTCCACGAACTTCTCCGGTGGGGTGCAGGCGACGCGGCACCTGCTGGACCTCGGGCACCGGCGCATCGCCTTCGCCGGCGGCGCCCCCACCTTCCAGCCCTCGGCCGAGCGTCTCCAGGGCTACCTCAGCGCACTGCGCGCGGCCGGCGTCGCGGCCGACGACGCGCTGGTGCGCTCCCGGGCCCACACCTTCGAGGCGGGGGTCGCCATGGCCGACGACCTCCTCGCGGCGCCCGAGCGTCCGACCGCGGTGTTCGCGGCGTCGGACTCCATCGCCCTCGGCGTGCTCGCCTCGGCGCAGCGGCACGGCCTGCGCGTCCCGGAGGACCTCTCGGTCGTGGGCTTCGACGACACCTCCGCCGCGGTCTCCTCCGCCCCCGCCCTGACCACCGTGCGCCAGCCCGTGGTCGAGATGGGGCGCGTCGCGCTGCGCACCGTGCTCCAGCTGGCCCGCGGCGACGCCGTGGACGCCCACCACGTCCAGCTCTCCACCACGCTCGTGGTCCGCGAGTCGACGGCGCGGCCGCCGGCCTAGGACCGGCCGCGGCGCGGTCAGCGCTCGAGCAGCACCAGGCGCTGCGTCGCGCGCGTCATCGCGACGTAGCGGTCGACGGCGCCCGCGACGCCGTCACCGAACGTATCCGGGGCCACCACGACCACGAGGTCGAACTCGAGCCCCTTCGCCGTCTGCGGCGTCAGCGACCGGACGCGCTCGTCCCCCTCGAACGCCGGATCGCCGATGACGCACGCGACCCCGTCGGGCGTCCGCGCGAGCCACCGGTGCAGGACCCGGTCGAGGTCGTCGGCGCGGCCGTGCACCACCGAGTCTTCGGCGACCCGGACCGACGTCGGGACCTGCGCGTCGGGCAGTGCGGCACGCAGGGCGCGCTCCGCCTCCGCCATGACCGCCGCGGGCGTGCGGTAGTTCACGGTCAGCGTCGCCACGTCCACGCGCCCGAGGCCGACGCGCCACAGCCGCTCCTGCCACGGCTCGGCGAACCCGGCGCGGGCCTGGGCCCGGTCCCCGACGACCGTCAGGCTCCGCGCGGGGCACCGGTCCAGGACCATCTGCCACTGCGCGTCGGTGAGCTCCTGCGCCTCGTCGACGACGACGTGCGCGAACGGCCCGGCCAGCGGGTCGGTCGTCGCGGCGTCGTCCCCCGCGCCCTCGACGAGCGCCTCCCGCAGGTCCTCGTGCCGCAGCATCGTCATGACCAGGAGCTCGGAGTCGTCGGTGGCGATCAGGTCCTCGACGGCGTCGGCGCGCCGCTCGCGCTCCGCCGCCACGGCGACAGCGCGGCGTCGTCGTCGCCGGCCGGTGTCCGGGTCGCCCAGCCGACGGCGCGCCGCGTCCAGCAGCGGCAGGTCCGCGTCGGTCCAGACCCGCGGGTCGGGGCGCTGCAGGAGGCGCACCTGGTCGGGCGTGAGCCAGGGCGCGCACAGGCGCAGGTAGGCGGGGACGGACCACAGGTCCGCGACCACCTCGGTCGCCTCGAGCAGCGGCCAGGCCCGGCCGAGGGCCGAGCGCAGCTCGCCGTCCCGCTCCAGGGCGCGGCGCACCGCGGCGGGTGGCACGTCCTCGTCCGCCTCGTGCTTGTCGACGAGGATCGCCAGCAGCGCCTCCCAGATCTCCTCGCGGGCCTCGTTGTGCGGCGTGCCCGGGTCCGGCGCCGCGAAGGCCTCGGCCCAGTCCGCCGGGCTCACCCACACGTCCGCCCACGGCGTCCCGACGACCATGCCGTCGGCCGGCGGGCGCTCGGAGAACCGCACCGCGGGCTCGATCGCCCCGACCATCGCGACCGTCGCCTTGAGCCGAGCCACCTCCGGGTCGCGCTCCGGCACCGCCGTCGCGCCCTCCGGCACGAGGTCCGCGAGCGTGCAGGTGCGCACGCCCTCCTCGCCGAGGCTCGGCAGGACGTCGGCGACGTGGTCGAGGTACGGCCGGCTGGGCCCGACGACGAGGACGCGACCGCGGCCGGGGCCCAGGCGCGGGTCGGCGTGCAGCAGGTAGGCGGTGCGGTGCAGGGCCACGACGGTCTTGCCGGTCCCGGGGCCGCCGTCGACGACGAGCGCGCCGTCGGCGTCGCGCCGGATGATCGCGTCCTGGTCCGCCTGGATGGTGCCCAGGACGTCGCGCATCCGCGGCGACCGGCTAGCGCCGAGGCTCGCGAGGAACGCCGAGTCCTCGTCGAGCGCGGCCGGCCCGGTGTGCCGGTCCGGGTCGAGCACCTCGTCCCAGTAGTCGGTGATCCGGCCGCCGGTCCAGCGGTAGCGGCGCCGGCTCACCAGGCCCCGCGGGTCCGCGGGGGTTGCGCCGAAGAACGGCTCGGCCGCGGGGGAGCGCCAGTCGACGAGCAGGCGGCGTCCGTCGGCGGCGGTGAGGCCGAGCCGCCCGACGTACACCGCGTCGTCGTCGGCGGGGACCATGCGACCGAGACACACGTCGAGGCCGAAGCGGCGCAGCGTGCGGAGCCGGGCGGTGAGCCGGTGGACCTCCTGGTCGCGCTCGAGCGCGGCCTGGCCGCTGCGACCGGGGGCGCGGCGTGCGGTGTCGAGACGGTCGGCGGTCGTGGCGACGGACGCCTCGAGGGCAGCGGCGAGGCTCGCGAAGAACGCCTCGTCGTCGGCGACCAGGTGCGGGTCCGCCTTGGCGGCGCGTCGGGCGTCGAGGGCGAACGGGCTGGCGGCGGCGGTGGGCACGGCACGGCTCCTGTCGGACGGCGGGTGGTGGCGCGCGGGCACGACGACGAGGCCGCGCGCGGGGCGGGCACGGCTCCGACGGGTCGTCGGGCGGCACGTCGCGGGGTGGCGGCCGGCGTGCGCGGCGGTGGACAGGGAGAGCCTGGACGAGCAGGGGGGCCTTGCCGCAAGACCCCCGGCGCGCTATACGTTGAGAACGGCAGGACGCGCTGTCCCATCGTTCTCGATACCGGCGCGACCACGGTGCTGTGAATGTCACGATGGCGTCATGGCCGCCTGGCGCCACCTCGCCGGTGCCGCGCCCGACCTCGCGACGACCGCGCACCGGCTCCTCACCGTCCCCGGGACGGGCTTCGGGTACCTGGCGACCGTGGACCGCCAGGGCGCTCCGCGGATCCACCCCGTCATTCCGGTGTGGGCGGCCGGGTCGATGTTCCTCTTCGTCAACCCGTCCCCGAAGCTGCGTGACCTCGAGCGGGACGGCCGCTACGCCCTGCACTCGACCGGTTCGGAGGACGTCGACGACGAGCTCATGGTGACCGGGCGCGCCGTCGTCCGCGACGACGCCGGGCTACGCGCCGAGGTGGCCGCGGCGTGCCCGTTCGAGCCGGCCGACGACGCCGTGCTCGTCGAGCTGTCGGTCGAGCGCGTGATGTGGGCGCACTACGCGCCGCGCGGGGTCTTCCCTCCCCGGTACGTCGTCTGGCGTGCCGACGACGAGGCGCCGCGCTGAGGGGGCCGGCGGCCCTCGGTGGAGGGTTGGTCGCGTCCTGCACGACCGACCCTCCACCCGGACCGGTACCCGCCGGGCGAGCGCCGAGTCAGCCGGCCTCGGGCTCCACGGGGAGCCACAGCTCGCCGTCGGCGGTCCCGTCCGGGAGGACCTCGGCGCGGAGGATCTCCGGCCCCGGGCGCGTGCGCCACGGGTTCGCGGGGAACCACTCGGCGTAGGCGGCGCGCCACAGCTCCTGCAGGCTCTGCGGCGCGGGCCCGCCGCTGGTGGTCAGGACGAGCCAGGTCCCGGCGGGCACCTCGAGCGCGTCGAGGCCCGATGGCGCCGCGGCCGAGGTGACGGCCGCCTGCCAGTAGTCCAGCTCCGAGCCCTCCTGCCGGGCGTCGTCGATCCCGTCCGTGACGGACACGACCCCGGCGGGCTCCTGGTCGGACAGCGCGGCGATCCGTGTGGTGACCGCCGGGTCGACGCCGCGGACGAACGTCTCGATGGCGTCGTTGGCGCCGGTGTGGACGAGTGGGACGCGCGCCCGGACGCCGACGACCCGGAACGCGTCCTTCTCGACGAGGCGGTACTGCATGGTGGTGCTCCCTTCGACGGTGAGGTGGAAGGAGACCCGTGGCTGGGAGACCAGCGGCGGCCGCTCCCGCCGTGCCGCGCCGGCGCTGACGCCGTGGACGGCACGGAACGCGCGGTTGAACGCCTCGGTCGACCCGTAGCCGTGCCGCACGGCGACGTCCAGCAGCGACGGCGTGCCGGCGAGGACGTCCGCGGCCGCGAGCGTCATGCGCCGACGCCGCACGTACTCGCCGATCGGCATGCCCGCGAGCGAGGAGAACGTCCGCCGGAAGTGATGCTCGCTGGTCCCTGCCCGCCGGCTCACCGCGACGACGTCGACCGGCGCGCCCTCACGGACGGCCTGCTCGACGACGTCGAGCGCCGCGTTGAACCCCTCCAGCACGGTGGCTCCTTCCTGGTGTGCTCCCAGGGTGGTGCGGGACGGCGGCCCGCCGCCCGACCGAGCCGGTGCCGGTCCGGTCGGGTGGTGCCCCGTTCCGTCGCGCCGCGCCGTCGTCGGCCGAAGCCTTTCGTGCGAGATGTGCACAGAACGCTTCGCCGGACGGGCCGGGACGGAGCGGCG